>JAFUQM010000031.1 GCA_017472325.1 Lachnospiraceae bacterium | reverse complement strand
CGACTGTTTGAGATGCTGTTTTTGCATCGAGTTTCGAGCATGCATATGTAATATCAACTATATAAAGACGTCGTACTTAGAGACACTAGGAAAGGATGTACCAGTGTCTTTTTCACATCGGACATACCTCGCAGATAGTAAAATGGATGAAAGACACAAAACTTAAGTCGGAAGTGTGTTTTAAGAAAATAGAGCATTTTTCTTCAAGGCTCGAAAATCCCAAGAAGAAACTGCGACATATTTATTTCAAGACATGAAGAAAGGGCGTCGACAAATTTATATTTAGGTACTTGTTTGGAATGGAGGCTTGTCGACAAAGTTTGCCGAAATTCTCCTAAGTGGGCATGATACATATAGTGGTAACAAAACGAAGGGAGAATATTCATGGCAGATAAAATGTTTGAAAACAACCAGGTATCATTAGTAGGAGAAATTGTATCGGACTTCACATATAGTCACGAGGTGTATGGAGAAGGATTTTATATGGTAGAAATCTCAGTAAACAGATTATCCAATTTTGTGGATTATATTCCAGTGATGATATCAGAAAGATTAATTGATGTGACAAAGGATTATAGAGGAGTGTACGTGTACATAAACGGACAGTTCCGTTCTTTTAATCGTCACGAAGAGCAAAAAAACAGGCTGGTGCTTTCTGTTTTTGCAAGAGAATTGGAATTTCTGGAGGAAGCCGAAGAGGATGAGGCTACCAATCAGATTTTCCTAGATGGATATATTTGCAAGGAGGCGGTTTATCGTAAGACACCATTGGGGCGGGAAATCGCAGATTTGCTGGTAGCAGTCAATCGTTCCTATGGAAAATCAGATTACATTCCTTGTATTTGTTGGGGAAGAAATGCCCGCTTTGCATCTACATTTGAGGTGGGAACTCATGTGCAGATTTGGGGCAGAATCCAGAGCAGGGAATATGTGAAAAAAATAAGTGAAACTGAGGTGGAACAGAGAATTGCTTATGAAGTATCTGTAAGCAAAATTGAGATATAGTTGCAAAAATCTTTGAAATATGATATTTTACGTAGAAGTGAAACACTGATTGGCTTATGAAACGGAGGATGACATGAGTAAAGGCATTGTACGTATTTATTATGGCGAAGGTCATGGTAAATCAACGGCGGCATTAGGAACTGCCATTCGCGAAGCTTCCCATGGGAAAAGTGCGACAGTTATTTCATTTTTAAAAGAGAAAAATGAAGATAGTGAAGAGTTATTGAAAAAGCTTGAACCAGAGCTAAAGTTCTTCCGCTTCGAAAAATCAGAGCACTCTTTTGATGAATTAGCAGATGAAGAAAAAGAAAAGGAAATCATGAACCTGAAAATGGGTTACAACTATAGTAAGAAGGTAATTACGACAGGTGGTTGCGACTTGGTGGTTTTGGATGAAGTTTTGGGACTTGTTAGCCAGAATATTATTTCCGAAGAGGAATTTTTGGAATTGGCAGCAGCAGTACCTGAAGATATGGTGGTAATTTGTACAGGCAGACAGGTGCCTGACAGCATCAAAGAATGTGCAGACGAATTGTATCAGGTTACCCTGGAAAAATAGATTGCATACATTGACATACCACAAGGGAAATGATATGATAAAGTAAATATTTGAGTGAGATAGAGGTTGCGCGATTTATGAGTAACTTATGGGATGTAGCAGAACAGTGGAACATAAGTAAAAGGGGAAAGCGCCGAAGGACATAATTTCTGCAAATTATGATTCTGGGCACAGGATGAAGAATTCTGTGACTGTCATCGAAAGATGTTGAGCTATCAAAAATCAGTTTCGTATTGGATTTTGACCGGCTCTTTGGAGCCGGTTTTTTTCGCGAATAAGAAGACCGTAGGTTTCCGAGTCTGCTTATGAGTATTAGACAAGGATTACAAAGGAAGGAGACATATTATGGCAATTTTTAAAGGAGCAGGTGTTGCGATTGTTACACCGATGTATGACAACGAAGAAGTAAACTATGATAAATTAGAAGAGCTAATTAATTGGCAGATTGATGAAGGAACAGATGCGATTATCATTACTGGTACAACAGGGGAAGCATCTACTTTGACGATGCAGGAACATAGAAGTGTTATTAAGGCAGCGGTAGAGTTTACCAAACATCGTATTCCAGTGATTGCGGGTACAGGTTCAAATAGCACTAGAACAGCCATTCAGCATGCACAGGAAGCGGAAGAAGATGGTGCAGATGGTTTACTTATCGTAACTCCATATTACAATAAGGCTTCTCAGGCAGGTCTTATCAAACATTATTCTATGATTGCAGATAATACCAAGCTTCCAATTATTATGTACAACGTTCCAGGCAGAACCGGATGCAACCTTCTTCCTGAAACAGTTGCTACTCTTTTCAGAGAAAAAGAAAATATCGTAGGTTTAAAAGAAGCAACTGGAAATATGGCGCAGGCTTCTCAGACCATGTACTTAACAGATGGTAAATTAGATTTATATTCTGGGGAAGATGGACTTGTGCTTCCACTGATGTCTATCGGTGCAATTGGTGTTATTTCTGTTTGGAGCAATGTTGCTCCTAAACAGGTGCATGACCTTTGTGAAAGCTACTTCAAAGGTGATATTGCTACCGCACAGAGAATTCAGAGAGAAGCGCTGCCACTTGTAGATGCTTTGTTCTCAGATGTAAATCCAATTCCAGTAAAGAATGCATTGAACCTGATGGGACTTGAAGTAGGACCACTTCGTGCACCACTTTGCGATATGAGTGATGAGAAAAAAGCAAAGATGATGGAAGTAATGAAAAATTACGGAATCAAGTTAGCATAGAGATAAAAGAGGAAGAAACATGACACGAGTAATTATGAATGGCTGTAATGGAAAAATGGGGCAGTGTATTACAGGAATCTGTAAAGACGACCCAGAAATCCAGATAGTAGCAGGCATTGATGTATATCAGGGAATTGAAAATGACTATCCAGTGTTTGCGTCCATTGGGGCATGTGATGTGGAAGCAGATGTTATTATCGACTTTTCCAATGCAAATGCAGTAGATGAACTTTTGGATTATTGTGAAGCAAAGGAACTGCCAGTTGTACTTTGTACCACAGGTCTTTCCGAAGCGCAGATTGCCAGAGTGTCTCAGGTGAGTCAGAATACGGCAGTTTTAAAATCTGCAAATATGTCACTTGGTATCAATACATTGATGGAGCTTCTTCGAAAAGCAGCTTTGGTTTTTGGACCAGCAGGTTTTGATATGGAAATCGTAGAAAAGCATCATAACTTAAAAGTAGATGCACCAAGTGGAACCGCATTAGCTTTGGCAGACTCTATGAACGAGGCTTTAGAAAGTGCTTACACTTATAAATATGACCGTAGTCAGGAACGCATCAAACGCGACAAATATGAAATCGGTATTGCGGCAGTCAGAGGTGGCACTATTGTTGGGGAACATGAAGTGATCTTTGCTGGACAGGATGAGGTTATCGAGTTTAAGCATACAGCATATTCGAAAGCTGTATTTGCAAAAGGTGCGGTTGAGGCTGCAAAATTCTTAAAAGGAAAACCAGCGGGCTACTATGGAATGGCAGATGTTATCGCTGCAAAGTAGCAAAGAATCGGTTAAAGTTTGTACAAAATTCAATGCAATTCATTGAAAACAAGAGAGAATTCCAAGCAAGGAATTCTCTTTTTTTGATGTCTCAAACCCTTATAAAATGCGAAAATTTACGAAAAGTTGTATAAAATCGATATGCAAAATGCCTAAATTATATTGTTAAAAAAATATCAATTTGTATGATTTTAATCTTGAAATTCCCAATCAAAAGGAATAGAATGTACACGGCTACGTGCCTTTATAGATTTTTTATAAATATTTAATAAATAGAAAGAGGAGAGAATGATTATGTGGATGATACCTTTCTTAATCTGTTTTCCATTAGTGGTAGCAGTTCTGATGTTTGTAATCCGCGAAAGCAAAATCCGTAACATTATCGCGTACCTTGGTGCAGGTACGATTATGGCTGTTACAGGATGGTTTGCATTCCAGTGGTTTGGACAGGGCGCTCCAGTATTGGAACTCTATTATCACACCCATACAATTGATATGATAATGTTGGGTGCAGTTTGGCTTTTGATGTTTGTGATTACTTACTTGAGCTTTAAGTATAAAAAACACATCATCAGTCTTTTATCAATTATTCCAACTTTATTGATTACTTACATGGAGTTATTCGGACCAGAAATGGCAGAAATTGCTCATATCCGTGTAGATAAATTATCTATGCTTATGTGTATTATCGTTGGATTAATCGGAAGTTTGATTGTTATTTATTCTGTAGGATATATGCATGGATATCATCATTTGCATACTGAATACGAAGATAGAAGAAATTATTTCTTCATGTTGTTATTTATCTTCTTAGGTGCAATGTTTGGTTTTGTTTTATCCGAAAGCTTACTTTGGATTGACCTTTTCTGGGAAATGACAAGTGTTTGTTCTTTCCTTTTGATTGGTTATACCAGAACAAAAGAGGCAATTAATAATTCCTTCCGTGCACTTTGGATGAACCTTTTAGGCGGTGCAGGTGTTGTGGTTGCAATTATGTATACAGGCTACAATACAGGAAGCCTTTCTTTCCATAACTTGATTACACTTGGTACAGAAGGTTCTGCGGCAGCGGTGATTCCAGTAGCGTTACTGGCAGTAGCAGCCCTTACAAAAGCAGCACAGATGCCATTCTCAACATGGCTTATGGGTGCGATGGTTGCTCCAACACCATCTTCTGCACTTTTACATAGTGCGACAATGGTTAAGGCTGGTATCTATATCTTATTCCGTTTGGCTCCAGCGATGAGCGGAACACAGACGGGTATGTTAATTAGTTTTATTGGTGGTTTCACTTTCTTTGCTGCATCTGTTATGGCGATTGCCCAGACCGATGCGAAAAAGGTATTGGCGTTATCCACAGTTTCAAACCTTGGACTTATGGTTGCCTGTGCAGGTGTAGGTACAGCAGAAACAATTTGGGCTGGGGTATTCCTTATGATGTTCCATGCGATTTCAAAATCGCTGTTATTCCAGAACGTTGGTGCTACAGAAAACTCACTTCACAGCCGTGATATCGAAGCAATGCATGGTCTTATTTTCCGTTTACCAAGACTTGGTGCATTCATGTTCATTGGTATCGCAGGTATGTTCCTTGCACCATTTGGTATGCTTATTTCAAAATGGTCAGCACTTAAGGCATCTGTAGATATGGGTAATATTTTGTTGGTACTCTTTATTGTATATGGTAGTGCTACCACAATGTTCTATTGGACAAAATGGATGAGTAAAATCATTTCTTATACAGATACAGAAATTAAAGTACGCGACATTACAAAGCAGGATGAAAGTCTTTCTTTAACTGTTCATGCTATGCTTATGATTTTACTTTGCTTATTGTTCCCAGTGCTTTCTGGTGTATATGTAGAGCCACTTCTTACAGAAATGTTTGGAACAGCAACAGCAGTACTTCCACAGGGTGTATTATTCCTGTTAATTGCGATTGTATGCTTTATCTTTGTTGCACCGATTATGGCATTCCGTTACGCACATACCACAAAGGTAAGACAGTTGAAGTCTTATATGAACGGTATCAACGTAGGTAACAACAAAGAGTTCATCGACTCTATGGGCGAAAAGAAACACTTATTTATGTCGAATTATTACTTCGCTCACATGATTGGACAGCGTAAGCTTATGAGACCTTGTATCTTTGTTGCGACAGCATTTTTAATTGTTATGTTATGTTTGATTATAGGAGGTGCGTTATAATATGACTTATAGAATTATTGGCATCGTAGCCTTCCTTATTTTGGCACCATTTCTTGGTGGACTTTTAAGCGGTATTGACCGTAAAATCTCTGCTCGTATGCAGGGACGTATTGGACCTAGTATTTTACAGCCATTTTATGATGTGCAGAAATTGTTATCCAAACAGTTTATCGTAGTAAACTTTGCACAGATTTTTCTTGTAGTATCATTTTTAGCTACTATTATTTTTACAGGCTGTATGTTCTTCGGTGGAAGTGATATTTTGCTTTGTTTCTTCTTACTATCCACAGGAGCAACATTCCTTATTTTCGCAGCATGTATTACAAACTCACCATATAGTAACATTGGTGCTTCTCGTGAGTTGTTCCAGATGCTTTGCTACGAACCAGCCGTACTTTTAGCATGTATTGGTTTTTATTTAGCAACAGGATCCTTCAACGTGTCAGATATTATTCAGGCAGATTTACCTGCAATTATTAAGACACCAGGATTCTTTGCAGCATTTGTGTTTATTCTTACAATTAAATTACGTAAGTCACCATTTGACTTAAGTGCTTCTCACCATCCACATCAGGAATTGGTAAAAGGTATCACAACAGATATGGGTGCTCAGACACTTGCACTATATGAAATCGCTGAATGGTATGAACACGTATTCTTAATGGGATTTGTAGGATTGTTCTTCGTATGGGACAACCCACTTAGCTATTTGCTTGCTGTTGTTGCGATTTTGGCTACTTATTTCTTAGAAATCTTAATCGACAACACATCTGCTCGTGTAAAATGGCATACGATGTTTAATCTTGCTTGGGGTGTGACTATCCTCGTAGCTGGCGTAAACTTAATCATTTTGATGGTAATCTAGAAAGGAAGATAGTGATATGGGAAATGTAAAAAGATCTCCTTGGCTTCTCCACTATGATGGATCAAGCTGTAACGGATGTGATATAGAAGTTTTAGCTTGCCTTACTCCTGTATATGATGCAGAACGTTTCGGTATCATCAACACAGGTGACCCAATGCAGGCAGATATCTTCCTGATTACAGGAGGAATCAATAAATCAAACCAGCATGTTGTTCGTCAGCTTTATGAACAGATGCCTAGACCAAAGGTAGTCGTTGCTGTAGGTGTATGT
>JAFUQM010000030.1 GCA_017472325.1 Lachnospiraceae bacterium | reverse complement strand
TTGATACAATGATTATGCATTTATGCACCTCCGAGTGGTTTGTTTGGTAGACTGGCACTTGGAGGTTTTTCTTTATTATAAAAGAAAAATGCTAGAGTATATGATTTTTCAATCATACACCCCAACATTTATTTTAGAACCATGAAACTTTTCAGAAAGTTTTCATTGCACCTTTTTTGTAGCATAATTTTGCTTCTATGTGTTTTATTTCCAAGTTGTGCATCTACAATAAGTTTGTTATAATCTACGATAGAAATTCGGATGAGAGGAAGCCAGACATGAAGAAAAAGACGAAAAACAGTACAATTCAGAATTATATTGTAGCGTTATATTTGTTTATTATGTTTTGTATTTATCCCCTTTATGTAAAAGACGGATATTATAATATTTCAGGTGATAAAGCGTTATTTTTAATTTACACTGTAATGGCAGCATCGGGTGTATTTGTTCTTTTTCTTATCGTGGAATGCTGTAAAAAGTTTAGCAAGAAAAAAAGACATGATACTTTTTTGATTCCGTGGAAAGATATTTCTATATCAGAAAAATTACTATTATTATATATGGCATTTATGCTTGTGGCATATTTGTGTTCAGGTAATATGGCAGAATTGCTTTGGGGAACAACGGGCTGGTTCTTAGGATTTGGAACTCTTTTATTATTGTTTACTACTGTTTTTATGATTTCTCGTTTGTGGGATGGAAAAGAATGGATTTTATATGGTGCTATTGTTGTATCTGCACTTGTATTTATGCTTGGTGTATGTAACAGATTTTCTTTTTATCCCGTTGTCATAGAGCCAGTATTTCAGACACTTATTTCTACGATTGGCAATATTAACTGGTTTTGTGGATATTTAGCAGTAATAGCGCCGATTGGTGTAGGGATGTTTATCTTCTCAGAGACGGAACGTAACAAAAAACCTGTGAAGAAATACTTGTTAGGAGCTTATGCGGTACTGACTTTTGTTACAGGTTTTGCACAGGGAAGCGATAGTGTTTTTCTGTGGTTTGGTGCTTTCTTTTTCTTTATGCTTTGGGTTGCATTAGAAAAGCAGACAGGGCTTAAAAACTGGTTATTGCTTTTAATTATGTGGGCATTATCTGCACAGATTATCAGAGTGTTAAAGTATCTGATGCCAGAAAGATATAATTATATTGACATATTTTTGACAGATAACAGTCTGACAATATGGATAGCAGTTTTGGCAGTGGCAGCATATATTGGTTTGTCTATGACTGTATGGAAGAGTGGTGGATTTGAACTTCAAAGCAAAGGCAAGAAAATCATCCGCATATCGATGATAGCAGCTTTGGTTGCAGCGATAGGATTGTGGCTGGGTATTTCTATTTATAATACGAATGTAGGAATTCCGATATTAGAAGATAATAATCTGTTTGTATTAGATGAGAGTTGGGGAACAGACAGAGGTGCGAATATGAAAGCAAGTCTTATCATATATAGTGAGATGTCATGGTGGCAGAAGCTGATTGGAGTGGGACCTGACGGATTTAATCATTTTGCATATTCTAATCCGGTTTCAGCAAACTATTTGCTGGGGTATTATAATGATGGTGAATTGACCAATGCACATTGCGAGCTGTTGACGAATTTGGTAAATGCAGGAATATTAGGACTGCTTACATACGTAGGCATTTTTGTGACATTTATAGTACGCTGTATGAAAAGAGGTAAAGAAAAGCCTGTGTTGTTTCTGTTTGCAGCTTGTGTTATTTGTTACTTTGTGCATAATATGGTAAGTTTTGCTCAGGTAATGAATTTCCCTTTTCTGTTCTTGATATTAGGATTGGGTGAGAAATATTTGTATGAGAAATAGTGTAATAAATATAGATATATAAAAGAATTCAATAGAGAATTTTACAAAGTTCATAACAAAGCAGTAATAAACGCCGTTGCGGATAAAAATCCGCACGGCGTATTCTTATAAATTATATATTAACTTCTTTTTTTAACCAATCAAGTGCTTCTTCAACAGTTGCAAAATGTCCTTCAGCAACCCCCGTTTGAGAACGTTCTGTATTTTTCTGTGCTTGTACTTTTAACATAATGGATGTTCCTTCTGCAAAGGCAAAGGCTTTACATCCTGCTTCAACAAACTTCTGCGTCATAGTAACTAATTCTCCACCTTCGGAAGGAGAAACAGGACTCATTTGAGAGCAATCTGCTATGTAAGCCCAACCAGTATTTTTCCATGCTTTTGCACTTGCTAATACTGTTTCAGTAAGCCATTTTAACTCATCAATATTTGTTTTGCCAACACCGGCAGATAATACAATTCTTCTTCCTGAGATAACATCAACTGATTGTGCACCGTTTTTCTTAGTCATAAAAATTCTCCTTTTTGTCAATATTGTAAGATTACTTATGTAGAAAAATGATAAATCCTACAACAATAATTATATATCGAGAAAAAGAGTTTGTCAATTTGCATATATAATCCATATTTTGTTGCTCAACTTAGTGCAAAATTGTACATTACATTTAAACGGTTATATCCTGGTATACTGATTGGGTATATATTATGTCTCATGCAGACTTCTTCTATTGCATTATGATTATGTTCTACTTCTACCATAAAATCTTTTGCGAATCATTTAGACAGTTTACCTGGTCGCTTTGATTTGTTGGCTGTCTGGTCAAGCTTATGTTGTAGGGTTAGGTGTTGGATTATTTGGCTTAATACTGGAAATATGGTGTATGGTGATGTTATAATAGAAAGCATAAAACTTTGAAATAACAGTTAGATAAACTTGAATTTTATGCATTCTTTAATTTCAAAGGTTAGGTGCCGATATATAAGGCATAAGTTGAAAAACAATTTTATGGAGGTTACGACGAATGATTAAGAAATTGTATGAAAAAAGTGAGATTTGGTTTACTGTGGTATGGATTATAGCGTATATTGTGCTTGCATCAATAGGAGATAATATATCGGCGGATATAGGTATTATTAAAATTGTAACATTACCTATACTGATAATTCTTTCTGTAATATTATTTATTTTTGTCAAAAAGAATGGATTATTTGAAAAGTATGGGCTATGCAAGTCGGAAATACCTGCTTCGAAGATGTTGTTTTATATTCCATTGATTGTTCTTATGACAATAAACTTATGGCATGGAGTTGCTATGAATGTTTCGCCATTAGAGTCATTATTGCGTGTGTTGTCTATGTTGTGTGTTGGTTTTCTTGAAGAAATGATATTCCGTGGTTTTTTATTTAATGCAATGGTTAAAGATGGTGTTAAGTCCGCCATTATAGTTTCCAGTGTAACTTTTGGGATTGGGCATATTGTGAATCTTATCAATGGTTCTGGTGCAGAATTGTTACCGAATATTCTTCAAGTAATATATGCAGTTGCTATTGGATTTGCATTTGTAATGATTTATTACAAGACAAAGAGTTTACTTCCTTGTATTGTTACTCATTGCCTTGTGAATGCGACAAATACATTTGCTAATGAAGCAACGGCTACATCTCAAAGCATAATTATTAAATGTGCAGTTATAACAATAATTGCTGGTGGATATGCGTTGTATATTACTTTAATGGTAAAAGATAAAGAAACAAAATAAGAATGAAATAGCGTAACAATTTCAGTTTGTCAGAATAACATAATTGTAGTAAAAAGGATATTTTCGAGTGGAGTACCTACTTTTAACAGAGTAGATACTCCATTTTTTGTTGCTGCTGTCTTGTTTGTAGGTTAAAAAGAATTTAATACGCCTACCGGGGGATATATAGAAAAATGTATAAATAATAAGGGGTTATATGATTCACACATTTACATTAGCAATTAAAGTTAACTATTGGATAACAGCTTATAAATATTTTCACCAACAAATAAATGCATTAAACCATTGATTTTGGTGTGCCACAATTATGCCACAATGAATAAGTGTATAAGACGTTTCAAGGGCATATGAAAGAGGATAGCCAATAAATGACTATCCCCGGTTAAATGCCTTATTTTAAGCGGTTTTCTTATGCGTTGAAGTAACGTTTGAGTAATCCCTCGAATGCTTTACCGTGTCTTGCTTCATCTCTAGCCATTTCATGCACTGTATCATGGATAGCGTCAAGGTTAAATTCTCTTTCGAGTTTGGGAGCCAGCCACGGTAAAGCATTCGAAGGTTTCTGACGTGCCACATGAGTAATAAATCTTTAAACATGGAATATTCATTCGTGCCACATATATGCCACATGGGAGAGATTGAATATGCCTAAATTAAATGATACAGGAGTATATCAGTTAGCCAATGGCAACTGGGCATTCCGTTATGTAGTAGTAGTCAATGAGAAACGTGTTGAGCGTAGAAGAAATGTTGACGAGAATGGTAATCCATATCGAACAAAGACATCTGCTGTCAAAGCAAGACAGGCAATGATTGAACGTGAACGTACCGAGCAATCAGTTAAGCCAAAGATACGAAAGACAGTACAACAAGTGTATGATGAATATTGTGATAATGGTAGAAGCGGTAAAGCCTATGCTACCATCAAGAAACAGGATAGCTTATGGAATAACCATATCAAAGCTAAGTTCGGTAAACGATACGTTGACAATATAAGTGTAGCTGAAATCAATGATTATCTTGCAGAGTTATACTATACCGATAACAGGGCATACAGTTATACAGAATCATTCTTGAAGATGTTTTATCTTATCTTCGGGCAAGCATATAGCAGAAACTATTTAAGTGCTGAACAGTACGATAAGCTATGTAAGAACAAAGACACTAAGATACATATGCCTAAGATGAAAGTTGATGAAGAAACGGACATTGTAACCTTTAGTGATGAACAGATGATATTGCTAAACGAATACTTCAAAGGTACTAATGCAGAAACAGCTTATATGTTAGGTAAGTATTGCGGTCTAAGAATCAACGAATGTTATGGTTTGAAGTGGTGTAATATCGACTTTAAGCAAGGCATTATTAAGATTGACCGACAAATGCAGTATCAAGAGGGAATTATTAAACTGGTATCGTTAAAGACACGTAATGCAAGACGTGAAATCATCATGGCTCAACCATTGAAGTCTTATCTGCTGTCCGTAAAGAAGCATAGGGATAAGATAGCACAAGAGCTGTCGGAGCAACGAGAGCAGAATCAAACGTATCTGTCGGATATGGGGAAAGCTAAAATATCCAGTTTGGAGTTGGTTAATTCCTTAGATGATGGAAAGATACAGACAGTTAATTCTATGAAGTACCATGCACAGAAGATTAAGTCAGAGCTTGGTATTACGTTTAAGTACCATTATTTACGTCATACATATGGTACAAGGCTTGCTTTAATGAATACCCCTATGCACATCTTATGTAATCAGATGGGTCATGCTTCGGGAAATGTAACACAGAAGTATTATCTTGGTAATTCTAAGCAAGGATTGGATATATTAAGAAGTAACTTGAATCAAATAATATAGTAGGGGGTGTAGGGTCAGTATTGTTGATATACTGGTCTTTTTTTATGCCCTTTACCAACAGAAGAAACATACATATAGTGCCACAACTTATAAGATTTGACACCACTCTCTGCCTAACGAGAAATCAAGGCTTTGAGCGGTGTCATTTCTTATGGTCAAAAGTCAATCGGCACACAGCGAAAGGAGCAAATATATTATGAAATATGGATATTGTCGAGTAAGCACCAAAGGTCAATTAGATGGAAATAGTATTGAAGAACAGACAAATGCAATACATTCAGTATATGCAGACGCTGATATTATTGTTGAATCCTATTCGGGAGCAAAGGAAAGACCATTGTTTAATGAAATACTGGAACTGGCACAGACAAATGATTATGTCGTTGTAACCAAGTTAGACCGCTTTTGTCGTTCCACCAAAGAGGGGTTAGAGTATATCGACCGCCTTATGAATAAAGGGGTTAAGATACATATTCTGAACATGGGTTTGATAGAGAATAGCCCTATGGGAAGATTGATTGTAACGAATCTGTTAGCCTTTGCAGAGTTTGAAAGAGCTATGATTATCGAGCGGACACAAGGCGGTAAAGCCATTGCTAAACAGCGTAAGGACTTCAAAGAGGGCAGACCTAAGAAGTATAACAGCAAGAAGATTAATCATGCTTTAGAACTATTGGAAACCTATTCTTATAAGCAAGTAGAAGAATTAACAGGTATCAGCAAATCAACGCTTATCAGAGCCAAGAGAAGTGTATCAGCTATATAAAATCGCCAGTATAGGTAATTTTTATACATATATTTTCCGAGCAGTTACTTTAATGCTTATGGAAATTGAAAGATAGATTGATACCCTACCCTATTTATATGGGTAAGAATCTATCCCGACCTAAGACAAGTCGGTTATCAACTGTCTTTTTTTGTTGCTTTGAAATGTGATGATGAAAGGAGAACAAACAATATGAAATGGTTTAAGGAAGTAACAACAGTTGAAGAACTACGCAAGCAGTACAGAGAGTTGCTAAAGAAATACCACCCCGACAATGAGCATGGAAGTGTTGAAATCACACAGGAAATCAATGCTGAATATGACCGTCTATTTGCCAATCTAAGCAAAGAAACTAAGGCAGACTATCAATCTTATACCCAAGAAGAACAAGCCGAAAATGAAGCGTTTAAAGTGGTTTTAAACAGTATCGTTCATATCAATGCAGATGTAGAAATCATTGGTTCGTGGGTGTGGGTTCATGGTGCTTATGCTTATAGAGAACTACTGAAATCTGTAGGTTTCAGATATGCACCTAAGAAGAAAAGCTGGTGTTGGCATTATGGGGAATATCACAGACATCATAAGTCAGAGGTGTCTTTAGATGATATTAGAGCCAAGTATGGCAGTAAGACAGTAAATCGTAAATCTAAACAGTATGCTTTGAACTAAGAAAGGAGTGTGAGGACTATGAGTAAAGCAGATTTTATTACTGTATTTGAAGCTACATTGTTGTGTGCCAATCTTGACGTTACTGGTTTATCTCTTGTTGATGATAACCATGTACTGATTACATTTAAGGGTAATGGCACGAAGAAAGTAAACATTGAAGCAGATAGCTTTGGAGCAATCATTGTTGATGTTATGAAGTATGTATTTTAAGGAAAGTGAGGAATTTGTTATGAGTAAAGAAATCAAGACTTTAGATGGTTGGTGTGAGTTCACAGACCGCACAGGCAAAGGCAGTATTTATGACTATCTGAACAAAGGAGATATTGTATCAGAAGATATTGTAGATAACTTTATGGATATGCTACCGCCAAGAGCTATGTCATATGGATATTTACAGGTAGGAGAGGCATATAGCCATGTATATGATATTGACCGCAGATTAAGACCGACCTACATGACCTTTGCGAAATGTGATGGAATATGGCGGTATTATGGTAATTGCTTTGCATATGAAACCATTGACAGGAGTTAGAGCCATGACAGGCTTTATTTTTTTGTCTGATTCTAGGAAAGGATAGAAGCATTATGTGTGTTATGAACAATCAGCCAGTAAATGAATACAACAGTCCTTGTGGCAGTTGCCCTGAATATCTCAATAGCTGTATGCCTGTTATTGTTAATGGGTATCTCTTTGGAGAATGTGACATTTGCTATTGCGAATGGTGCAGTTGTCGCTATGAATGTCTGAATGTGGAAAGGAGTTGTTAATCTATGAAATTATTGAATTATGATACGAGATACCTAATCATGCAGAATGTCCGTACTGTCACGAAAGAAGTACCCGATACCTATACCAAATGCCAGTATAGGATATTATGTCGTGTAATTCGACAGAAGAAAGTAACAGAACCTTTCTTTAAATATCTGCTATTGCAATTATATGATTTATCGGATTGGAAACAGCTGAACTATCAGCAGATGTATGAATTGATACATATTTTGAATTATTGGAATTATCAGAACAGGGGGAAATAACTATGTCAGATTTATGGTTAGAAATTTATAGTCATCTTATGGAACGTGACGAAGAAGCATTGAGAATGCAACATATCATTACTACGGAAATGGAACGCTTGCTGATTCCCTATAAGAGTCAGCTTACCGAGGAAGAGTTGGAGAAATTGCACTATCTTCTTTATGATGTAATCAATGTTGCACAGAAAGAAGCCATGTTATATGGAATGAAATTCATGATGAAATTCCTGTTGGAATTATAGACCTTAAAGAACTTTGGCTATTCTTAGTAAGGTTTCAAGTTTGTCTTTTGGCATATCTTTCATGGTGTTTATCAGTTCTTTCTCTAGGGTAGAGTTAGGTGTATGGTATTCATTTTCCAATAAGTAGTCCATCGTTACGTCTAAAGCATTGCAGATACCTACAAGCAAGGTAAGAGATACTTTGACTTTGTTGGTTTCAATGTTGGAAATATGGCTTACATTTACACCTGTTACATTGGCTAAGTATTCTTGGGTTAATTTCTTGTCACTTCTAACCTGTTTTATTCGTTGCCCGATTAAGGCGAAATCCAGTTCATTCATGTTATATACACTACTTTCTAATTGTATTGATGTAATTATATAGTTTGTTTAGTTGTGGAATAATTATGTATAACTAGAAAATATATAGTGACAGGTTAAATGAATATGATATAATGCCGATATGAAAGATATGCTGAATTATTATTACGAAAGGAAGTTTTGACTATGGGATATTTTAACAATTCACGTAGCGAGGAAGAACTGAAAGACCAGTTCCGTAAGCTATTGATTAAATATGATTATCGTAATCCTAAGAATGAGAAGTTAATATCTGCTATCCGCAGAGAATACGACCAAGAGTTATTGAACATAAAACGTGCTAATGGTTATCAGACCTTTGGAGATAAGGTTAAGGCACACTCTGATAAAGTTAAACAGGAACGTCAACAAGAACGTCAACGAGTAGCACAGTTACAGAACAAGCAGTATACCAAACAGGACTTTACCGACTTGGTTAATCGTGAGAAGCGTTACATTGACAATATCATCAAGAAGATTGTAAGTACCGACAGGAAACGTTATCACGACTTAAGGTTTCAGTTGGCTTATGGAGAAAATTACATAGAATTATATGAGTATTTCAATAATCAATCCATGTATAAAGAAGATGAACGCACAAAGGCTACCTACATCTCTATACGAGAGGAAATCGAGTATGCAGTAGACTGTTTATCATCAAGTAAGAAGCAAAGTAATGAACTGATGAAACAGGTTGAGGTTATGATGGGTAAGTATATCCATGAGTGCTTTATGAAGTATGAAGCATTATATGTTGACCCGATTGATATTCAAGCAGCAGACCAAATGTATAGTCCGCCTAAGAATAAGAAGAACATGGAGAAAGAATCAACAGGTGCAAATTTCTTGATTAAGATAGCTATTCCACCAATGATAGCACTGGGAATAATTGCATTACTATCAGGAGAACCTATTGCATTGCCATTGTTTACTGCTCCTTTTATCCTTTGGATAGTTGTTATCAAGTTATGGGATATATTCGTTGCTAAACCATTGACTAAGCGTGCAAGACGTGTCCGCACCAAACAACAGGCAGAGAATACAGGCTCTATCTTAAAGATATTAGGACGTATTGTTCAACACCTGTTTTTCCACTAAGGTAATCATAATGTATATGATTGCTATAATATTGATTACTATTAAGAGGACAAGTGTATCATGGAGATTTTAATATATCTTATTGTTATTCTTGGAGTTATTTACTTTATGTCGGGTTCAGAGGAAGTCGGAAACTGTCTAGGCGGTCTAATTATCTTTGCAATCTGCATAGCCATTGTAGTAGCTACTTTTGCTATAAACCCAATACTTGGAATTATCGTAGCTTATTTGTTCCTTAAAGGTAAGAAATAACACTGTCGGTCGGGAACACCTACTTATGGTACATATCAGACAATACTTTAAGAAGAAATGTAACATATGGTTACAATATAAGGAGATACTTCTATATAAGCTAAGATAGAGGTATCTTCTTTTTCATCTTCGGTAGAAGAACTGTATTGATTGAGATATGTAGTTCAAGGTCTAAACCATTAAGTTGCTTGTGAGTTATCGTGGTGTAATAATAGTCATGGTTCTTAGGGGATATGTGGTGTAAATGCGTTTGGTGATGATGATTAACTTTCTGATAACTCCACCCCCCAATACAGCCTTATACGTCTTTCTAGGGGGATGTGTAGATGATAGAACCCAACCAACAACACAGAAAGAATATACCCTACAATAAGCGTATATGTCAGAGGGTAGTGAAATATATAGAGTAAGACCACCATCTCGTATCAGTGTAGTAAGTAGGGGGGTGTAAGGTACTAGAGAAAGCTGAAACCCTTGTAGTTACTGGGTTTCTGGGACTAAGAGGTGCTAAAGATACACACAGTTTAAACAGACATATAGTCAAAGGATAGCCATATGTGATATGATAAACGTACTAATAATCAAAGAGGTGCTTGTTATGATACATACATTTGAATTGTCAAAAGTAATAAGTCAAGATGTATACGAAGAATTAACAAATAATCTGACAGGTATATATCACAACAAACGTATATGGCTAACAACTGGATATGAAGAACAGGGCATATCCATCATCCGCCTATATAAGTTTAAACCAAAACGTAAGAATAAGCAAGGTCAGAAAGTAGAGCTTGCTAATGAACCATATCGTTATATGATTGCACTATCAATCAATGTAGGAGTGATGTTTGGTCGTGATGGGTACTTAGCAAATGATATATTAACCTTTACTCCCGACTTCTGCAAAGCCATCTACAACAGGATATATGAGCTTATACCATGGTTAGAATTTAATACCCCATATAAGGCATTGGGAATATCAGAACTTAATGCAACAGGACATAGTGCCAATATGGATAGACATTATGAGTATAACGCATTTAAGCTACGACGTATTGACTTTACGTTTGACATACAGACTATGGCAGACCAGTATATGACGTTGATTGAACATGGGTATTGTATTCGCAGACAATCATATGAGCGTTGTTACTTTGAAGATGATGAACTCCTTGAAGAAATAGAAGATGATGAATCGGACATTGAGGATATGGAAGATGATGAACTGGAAGAATATACTTCTGATACCAGTTACATTTATTACAAGTCCAAATCATTAAATATTAACATCTACAACAAAGGACAACAGCTTAAAAGGGATAAACTGATTCATGGGAATAATACAAGTTATGACTATCTTCGTATAGAAGTACAGGTTAAGAAAAGTAAGTTAAATGCCATAAAGATTAAGTTTGACTTGAAAGGCAGAGAACTACAGTATATCGCCACACCAGTAGTAGAAGAATATGTGTTAAAGAGTTATGTCAAAGCTCTTACAGGCACAGGAATCTATGTAAGCTATAATAAAGCCTTAGATATTATTGGTAGCAGTAAATTTACCACACCAAAGAAAGACAGGCTTAAAAAGCTGATTAAAGCCATATCAGATAAACATGGTATTGCTAAAGTATTGGAACAAATTGAAGATGGAGCAATTACTGATTTAGGTAAATTTGAAACTGTCAGAAGCTATCTTCGTGATATTCATAATATGGGTATCAATCCAGTTACACTATCATTCAGAATGAATGTACCAAAGACGGAATTAACTAATGTAGCTGATGGAACAGACACCATGAAAGAACAGGTATTATTGGGATTGGTTGACGTTCTTAATGCCTACGGCAGTCAGACACAGGACTATCAGCAGAATGGCAGACCCATCACAGATGAAGATTTCAAGCAGATAAGTCAATTATAACATCATCATGTATAGTAAGAGAGGTACTTCGGTATCTCTTTTCTTATGTCCATACATTCAACGAAAGGAGCATACAACAATGAGCAAGAGAATACGATACCCAACAGTTACCACAAAACAAAAACAATGTAACAAGTCCATCAAACCCTTATAAATCAAGGGTTTCACACTATCATATTGTGCCACATTTATGAGTGCCACATTTGAAGATTTATCATCATGTAAAGTCGTGGTTGTGCCACATCAATGCCACATGAAACAGGCGAAAGGTTATATTTGAGGACAAAATAAGAGGATAGCCAAATAGTTGACTACCCTCATCAAATGCTTACAAATTAAGGTTTTCTTATGCGTTGAAGTAACGTTTGAGTAATCCCTCAAAAGCCTTTCCATGTCTAGCTTCATCACGAGCCATTTCATGCACTGTGTCATGGATAGCGTCAAGATTTAATTCTTTTGCTCTCTTAGCAAGATCGAATTTACCTGCTGTTGCACCGTTTTCAGCATCTACTCTCATTTCAAGGTTTTTCTTTGTAGAATCTGTTACTACTTCACCAAGTAATTCAGCGAATTTAGCAGCGTGTTCTGCTTCTTCCCAAGCAGCTTTTTCCCAGTATAAACCGATTTCTGGATAACCTTCTCTGTGAGCTACACGAGCCATAGCAAGGTACATACCAACTTCTGAGCATTCGCCTTCAAAGTTTGCTCTTAAATCTGCAAGAATGTCTTCGCGTACACCCTGTGCAACACCTACAACATGTTCTGCTGCCCATGTTTTTTCAGCGGACTGAACAGAAAATTTCTCTGCTGGAACACCACATACTGGACATTTTTCTGGTGCAGAATCTCCTTCATGAACATAACCACATACTTGACATACAAATTTCATAACTTTAATCTCCTTTGCTTAATATATTATTTTGTTATTTTATGATTTCTTATGGCAGTTAGCACACTTTCCATAAAAGTAAGTAACGTGACCATCAATAAGTCCGTCGAACTTTTTACCTGCAATTTCATTAATAGAATCTAGGGAATCAGTTTCTAAATCACTCACACTGCCACAGTTCATACATATGAAATGGTAATGGGGAGCGGTACAACCATCAAAATGGTCTGTTCCATCACCTAAACGCAGCCTAGTAATTTCACCGATATCTGCTAATAATGATAAATTGCGGTAAACAGTACCTAAACTGATATTTGGGAATTCCTTGCGAACAGTCATATATACTGTATCAGCTGTAGGATGTTCTTTTGTGGCCATAAGAAATTCTTTAATTGCTTCTCTTTGTCTGCTGTATTTCAGTGCCATTTATAACCCCTTTCAAAATCAGTAACGATTACTGTTATTGCTATGATATCAGCAAAATTCGACTTTGTCAACACCAAATTTAAAAAAATATACAAAAATAAAATGCTATTTCTAGACAGTTTTAGAAATATTTAATAATATTATTTCAAACAGTTAATTAACACTGTCCGGATTCGTGATATACTTACGAAAGAGAAAGACAATATAAAGCATGGAGACTAGAGGCAATGAAATTAAAAACAAGATTATTAATTACATTCCTCGCTATATTTGCACTTCCACTTGTACTGACAGCAGCAGCCTTTAGTATGATAGGGAGTATGATTGTCAAAGAAGTGCAGAATACTTATAGTATGGAATCAATCGATAGCGCGGCTCTTATGAATGCATCAGAAGAATATGATGCTGAGATACATGAGATGTTAAGTGATATTGAAAATCAGATAGCAACAGATCCTGCAAGATTCGAGGATGCAGCATATCTGGAACAACTGAATCAGCAAGCCAATGAAATATCTTCTTTTATTCTTGTTAGAAAAAATAAAGATATTTATTATGTACAGAATGAACAGATGGTAAGGAATTTGTATCACCGCCTGCCGGAATATGGTATAGATGCGCCAGAGTCTGATGCAGGATATTACTATAATGATTTGCGTAAGCTTGTGCAAAAAACGGATTTTACATTTCAAGATGGTGACCCGGGAAGTATATTTCTCATTACCGGTGTTCATACACTAATCTCGAAACCGTTGTTACGGGATATGATGATAGCCATTGTACTTATTTTGCTCTTTACATCTTTGATGTTGACGGCGTGGATACAAAGAGGTGTATTTGAACCAATCAAAGAATTAAATGTGGCAATGCAACAGATTGCAGAAGGGAATCTAAGCTATTCATTGCAGAGCAAAAATGATGATGAGATTGGAACCTTATATAAGAATTATGAAGATATGCGTCTTCGTCTCAAAGAATCGATAGAAGAAAAAATTGCAGCGGAAAAGAAAAACAAAGAGCTGGTGAGTAACATTTCTCATGATTTAAAAACCCCCATTACGGCAATCAAAGGCTATATGGAAGGTATTATGGATGGGGTTGCAGATACACCAGAGAAAATGGACAAATATCTACGTACTGTTTATAACAAAGCAAATGATATGGATAGATTAATCAATGAGCTGACAATCTATTCGGGAATTGATTCTAATAGAATTCCATATCATTTCCATAAAATAGAAGTTTCAGAATATTTTAACGACTGTATAGAAGAAATAGGCTTGGACATGGAATCGAGAGGAATCGAGTTAAATTATTCTAATTTGTTAGATGAGAAAACAGTTGTGATTGCGGACCCAGAGCAGTTAAAGCGTGTTATCAATAACATTGTGAGCAACAGCGTAAAATACATGGACAAAAAACAGGGTGTGATTGATATCCGTATTCTGGATGAAATCGATTCCGTTCGTATAGAAATCGAAGATAATGGAAAAGGAATTGCAGCGAAGGATTTAGGCAATATTTTTGAGCGTTTTTATCGGACAGACGCTTCTAGAAATTCTTCGCAAGGTGGAAGTGGAATTGGGCTTTCTATTGTAAAGAAGATTATTGAAGATCATGGTGGCTACATATGGGCAACCAGCAAAGAAGGCGAAGGAACCTGTTTGCACTTTGTGTTAAGAAAATATGTAGAGATGGAGAAATAAAACATTGTCGTTCGCAAAATGCTGCAAAAGTGGCAGAATGGAGGAAATATGAGTAGAATATTAATTATTGAAGATGAAGAAGCAATCGCAGAATTAGAAAAAGACTATTTGGAGCTAAGTGAATTTGAAGTCGAGATTGCCAACGCAGGAGATGTTGGACTGGACAAAGCATTGAAGGAACAATTTGACCTTGTTGTTCTTGATTTGATGCTTCCGGGTATGGATGGCTTTGAAGTATGTAAGAATATCCGTGAGGAAAAAAATATTCCAATTATTATGGTATCTGCCAAAAAAGAAGACATTGATAAAATCAGAGGTCTTGGACTTGGTGCGGATGATTATATGACAAAACCCTTTAGTCCAAGTGAGCTTGTGGCAAGAGTAAAAGCGCATCTGGCAAGATATAACAGACTTGTAGGAAGTCATTTAAAAGAAAATGATATTGTAGAAATTCGTGGCATTCGTATTGATAAAACTGCCAGAAGAGTATATATTAATGGAGAAGAAAAAGCATTTACAACAAAAGAATTCGATTTACTGACCTTTCTTGCAGAGAATCCAAATCATGTATTTACAAAGGAAGAACTCTTCCGTGAAATCTGGGATATGGATTCCATTGGAGATATTGCAACAGTTACAGTACACATTAAGAAAATTCGTGAGAAAATCGAGTTCGATACTGCAAATCCACAATATATCGAAACAATCTGGGGTGTTGGATACCGCTTTAAAATATAGCGCATTCTGGCAAAAAGCAGCAGCTATCTACTCAGGTGTGTTTTGATACTGAGGAGAAGTTAGATGAGAACAGAGATTGTGATGGAAGATGAGCATATCATTGTCTGCCGAAAACCTGCCGGTATGGCGACCCAGACAGATAAAATCGGGCAGAAAGATGTGCTGAGTGAATTAAGAAATTATATAAAAGGACCTTACATTGGTATGATTCATCGTCTTGACCAGCCAGTGGAAGGTCTTTTAGTGTTTGCAAAAACGCAAAAGGCGGCAGCCGCATTGAGTAAACAGATAGCAAATAACCAGATGAATAAAAAATATTATGCAGTGGTAGCAGCAGAAAACCTTCCCAAACAAGAAGTACTTGTCGACTATTTGCGAAAAGACAGTAAGACGAATACGTCAAGTGTTGTGAAGAAGAATGTAAAGGACGCTAAAAGGTCTGAACTTTCTTATCGGGTAGTGAATACAAAAGATACGCTTGCTCTTATAGAAGTAACACTTGTTACAGGAAGACATCATCAAATCAGGGTGCAGATGTCACATAGAGGATATCCGCTTTTGGGTGATAGTAAATATGGTAATGACGCTTCTGTCATATTATCTGAGCGGTACCAGGTCAAAAATATTGCGTTATGCGCATACAATCTGGAATTTATGCATCCAGTGACAGGCAAAAAGATGTCCTATACCATAGCTCCCCAAAGTAGTATTTTTGGTGGACTTATGTAATATTGTTTTACCAGATATCATAATCTGCTGAATAAATAATCATACAAAATACGGTAACGTTTCACTAGGAAAGGAAAAGGCAGTGAAAAAGAAGAAACAGAAAAAATCAACATTGGAAATCATAATTCCACATATACAGAATCATATATTAGAACTATATTTTATTGCGATGTTTTTCATCTATCCGTTTTATAGAGGAACAGGATTTGTAAAAATGGGACAACGCAAATATGAATTTTTTCGTGTATCAGCGATTGCAATGATTGTCTGTGTATTGCTGCTGGCATGCATTTATGGCATTGTATGTGTCAGACAAAAAAGAGTAACGTTTAATTTGAATTTTGTAAAAGAAATATGGCAGAAGGCATCCGCGCTTGATCGTGCTGTTTTTGTCTATGGGATATGTGCAACGATATCATATTTGTTTTCCGATTTTCGCGCTGAGGCGTGGGAAGGTGCAAATGGATGGTTTATGGGGATGCAGGCACAGCTATTTTTTGTGCTATTTTACTTTCTGATATCACGCATTTGGAAAAGAAAAAACCGGGTGATTCTCTATATTTTACTTGGTTCAGCAGGAACTTTTATACTGGCAATTTTACATCGTTTTATGATTGACCCGCTTCATATGTATGATGGACTGAAAGAGTGGCAGATATTACAGTTTTTATCAACACTTGGACAGGCGACGTGGTATTCTAGTTTTGTCTGTACGATTTATCCGATTGGCATTTATTTATTCTGGTATTGCATGAATAAAAAATACCGTATTCTGGCAGCAGTTTATTCAGTTATTGCATTTGCAACTGTGGTAACACAGAATAGTGATAGTGCTTTTATTTCGCTTGTACTTTTGTTACTAGCCTTGTTTTGGGTTTCCTTTGCGTCCAATGAAAAAATGAAGCGCTTTTTGGAAGTATTATTGTTGATGCTTGCGGACTTTAAAGTAATGGGTCTTTTGCAGATTATATTTAAGGATAGGGCGATACAGCTAGACCGTATTTCTACATTTATGTCACAGAGTGTTGAAACATGGATTGCACTTGTTGTTGTGGCTGGATTGTACGTAGGATTTTGTTGTCTTGAAAAGGCTGGAAAACTTGATATTACAAAATGGTGTATTGTTAGAAATATAACGGTGGGCGTTTGCGGCGCTGCTGTTTTAGGCATGATTCTTTTTGTTGCCGTAAATACACACAATATTAATTCTGGTAATACAGAAGGATTTGTATCCTATAATCAATATTTATATTTTGATGATGCGTGGGGAAACAGAAGAGGTTCAACCTGGAAGCATACAGCAGATATGTGGAATGATTTTTCGATAGGGCAAAAATTAATTGGTGTTGGTCCAGACTGTTATTCTGCTTATAGTTACAGCGTACCGGAATATGCAGAAAGACTTCAGGCGGAATGGGGAAAAACCAAACTTACCAATTCGCATAACGAGTGGATGAATATTTTTATATGCTATGGTTTGCTTGGTGCAATTGCCTATATCAGCATTTTCATCATTGCGATTCGTCGTTTCTCTAAGGAGAGCACGGTTCGACCATTTGTATTTGCAATTGCGTTATGCGCTCTTTCCTACATGGGGCATAATACGTTCTGTTATCAACAGGTACTCTGTACGCCGTTTATGTTTATTTTATTCGGTATTGGAGAGGCAATGATACGTGATGAAAAAGGAAAAGAAATAGAATAAATAGAAGTGGATTACCCATACTAAGCACAGGTGGTGTGAAGTGTATGGGTAATTTTTTTGCTAAAATAAATCCGAAATATGTGTATCTTGCAGGAATTAGCATTTTGGTAATTTTTGCGATGAAATATATTGTTCCTATGTTTATGCCATTCCTCGTAGCAGGTTTGATTGTAATACCCCTATACCCGTTGCTTGTCAAAATAGAGAAAAAGTTTCATATCAAGAAAAGTGTATTTACAGCAGGATTGTTATTGTTTGTAATGCTGCTATTGCTTGTCGGATTGTGGCAGGTAGTGGCATGGGTTTGTAGCTATGGGGGAAATTTAGTTTTACAAATGGATTCCTTTGAGAATATGTTTTGCATTTTTGTAAGAGATTGTAGTCAGATGGCGGAGAACAGACTAGGAATTAATGCTGACCAGATGGAGCATCTTGTGTTAGATCAAGTTACAATTTTTATTGAAAATCTGCAGGTGAATATCATTCCAAAATTAATGAATGAATCGTTAACATATGTAAAACTGATAGGAGCAATGATTGCTTTTTTATTTCTTACATTTATCGGGGCTGTGCTTCTGGCAAAAGATTATGAAGCAATGAAAAATTCTCTAAGAGGAACGGAATGTTATCGGATTGCAGCAGATGTATATCACAAAATGATAACGGGCATTCTTCAGTTTCTGCGGGCGCAGCTTGTTATCCTGATGATTATAGCCAGCATCTGCATGTTGGGTTTATTGATTGCGGGAATTGATAGTGCAATTTCGCTTGGAATTCTCATTGGCTTTATGGATATGCTTCCATTTATCGGAACTGGAATTATACTATTACCGATTGCGTTCTGGCAGCTTTTGGAAGGAGAAATTACAAAAGCAATTATTTGTGTACTCATTTATGTTGTATGCGTTGTGGCACGAGAATTCCTAGAACCAAAACTCATTGGTGAAAAAATGGGAATATTTCCATTGTATATTCTAATTAGTATCTATGCCGGACTGAAAATATACGGATTAGCGGGAGTTATTTTTGGACCATTAACATTTCTTTTCATCAAAGAAATTTACCAAGAGAGCCAGTTACCTTGATGCTTAATGTCATATCTGTGTCAGCTTTCTTAGGAATTCCTGTAAATGCAGGTTGACATTTTTAATTTCTTACAATACAATCAAAAGTAATCTAGATGTGAATGACCGCATTTTATATGTAATATGACGAAGAAGAGGACTAGTACAGTCTGGAAGCTTTCAGAGAGAAAATCATTTGGTGTGAGATTTTTAAGTGGAGCGGCTGGAACCTACCTCGGAGTTCTGTATGAAAATACAGCGTAGCATCGGCGTTAACGGTAAGAGAAGAGAATGCAGAAGCATTAAGTAGGGTGGTACCGCCAGTTTTGGTCCCTTGTAGGGATAGAGGCGTGCCGCTTTTTTTACTTCATGGGCAATTTTTATGAAGCAAAGGCGCTTTGTGAGGATGCGCATGATTACAAATATGAACAATTAGGAGAAAGGAGCCAGGAGACAATGGCAAATGAGAAGAAATTAGTAGAAGCGATTACTTCTATGGAAACAGATTTCGCACAATGGTATACAGACGTTGTAAAGAAAGCGGAATTAATTGATTATTCTAACGTAAAAGGATGTATGGTTATTAAACCAGCAGGGTATGCTATTTGGGAGTTAATCCAAAGACAGTTAGATGACAGATTTAAGGCAACAGGTGTAGAAAACGTATATATGCCAATGTTTATTCCAGAAAGTCTTTTACAGAAAGAGAAAGACCATGTAGAAGGCTTTGCACCAGAAGTTGCATGGGTAACACATGGCGGACTGAATCCATTACAGGAGAGAATGTGTGTAAGACCTACATCCGAGACATTATTCTGTGATTTTTACAAAACAGATATCCAGTCTTACCGTGATCTTCCAAAGGTATACAACCAGTGGTGTTCTGTAGTACGTTGGGAAAAAGAAACAAGACCTTTCCTTCGTTCAAGAGAGTTCTTGTGGCAGGAAGGACATACAGCACATGCAACAGCAGAAGATGCAGAAGTAAGAACAGAGCAGATGTTAAATGTATATGCGGATTTCTGTGAAGAAGTATTAGCAATTCCTGTTATCAAAGGACGTAAAACAGACAAAGAAAAATTTGCTGGTGCAGAAGCTACTTACACTATCGAAGCATTGATGCACGATGGAAAAGCATTACAGTCAGGTACAAGCCACAACTTTGGTGATGGATTTGCAAAAGCATTCGGCATCCAGTTTACAGATAAAGATAACACATTAAAATACGTACATCAGACGTCCTGGGGTATGTCTACAAGAATTATTGGTGCGATTATCATGGTACACGGTGATGATTCAGGTCTTGTGCTTCCACCAAAGGTAGCACCAACACAGGTTATGATTGTACCAATCCAGCAGAAAAAAGAAGGTGTGCTTGATAAGGCATATGAATTGAAAGCTGCACTTTCTAATTTCCGTGTAAAAGTAGATGACAGTGATAAGAGTCCAGGATGGAAATTCTCAGAAGCTGAAATGCGTGGCATCCCAGTTCGTGTGGAAATCGGACCAAAAGATATCGAAGCAAATAAATGCGTGCTTGTACGTCGTGATACAAGAGAGAAAATCGAAGTATCTCTTGATGCACTCGAAATGGAAGTTACAAAACTTCTTGATACAATACAAAGTGAGATGTTAGAAAGAGCGCGTGCACATGTCAAAGAACACACATACACAGCATTAAATAAAGACGAATTCGTAAAAACTTTTGCTGAGAAAACAGGCTTTGTAAAAGCTATGTGGTGTGGCGAAAGAGCATGTGAAGAACAGATTAAAGAGGACATGGGTGTAACGAGCAGATGTATGCCATTCGAGCAGGAATGCTTATCTGACACTTGTGTATACTGTAACAAACCAGCTAAGAAAATGGTATATTGGGGCAGAGCGTACTAAAATATGCAGGATGCGGTGTTACAATGTACAATATCAGAGAAATCTAATCTAGTCCATTGCTGTTAGAAATCAGATGTGATAATATAATAGTATAGTGACAGGGGTAATTGCGTGACCTGCGTAATTACCCTTTTTTAACATAAGGATGGCTTGTAAAGCATAGCATCCGTTATTAGCCCATAATATGGCTCGTGAAACGTGCCGTCGTTTGGTCCAATAAGACAGTTTGTAAAGCGTGCCGTCGTTTGGTCCAATAAGACAGCTCGTGAAACGTGCCGTCGTTTGGTCCAATAAGATAGTTCGCGAAGCGCACTGTCGTTTGGTCCAATAAGACAGTTCGCGAAGCGCACTGTCGTTTGGTGTGAAGGCATGAGTCAGGCAAGCATGGAAGGAGAGTCAAAGAAAATGAATATTTTAGTAATTAACTGTGGAAGTTCATCATTGAAGTATCAGCTTATTGACAGCAGCAAAGAAGAAGTTCTTGCAAAAGGTTTGTGTGAGAGAATTGGCATCGACGGAAGCTGCATTACACATCAGCCAATGGGTGGCGATAAAGTAAAAACAGAAGTGGATATGCCAGATCATACCGTTGCAGTAAAGATGGTAATTGAAAAACTGACAGATGCGTCAGTTGGCGTTATCAAATCCTTAGATGAGATAGATGCAGTAGGACATAGAATCGTACATGGTGGAGAGAAGTTTGCAAGCTCTGTTGTGCTGAATGATGAAGTGATTGCAGCAATTGAAGAATGTAATGATCTTGCTCCACTTCACAATCCGGCTAACTTAATTGGTATCAATTCCTGTAAAGAGATTATGCCAGGCGTGCCAATGGTAGGTGTATTCGACACAGCATTCCATCAGACAATGCCACAAAAGGCATATATGTATGGTCTTCCATATGAATATTATGAGAAGCACAAAGTAAGACGTTATGGTTTCCACGGAACAAGTCATGATTTTGTTTCTCAGAGAGCTGCGGAGATTCTTGGTAAAGATAGAAAAGATTTAAAAATTATTGTGTGCCATTTAGGCAATGGTGCAAGTATTTCTGCAGTTAAGAATGGAGAATCTATTGATACAAGTATGGGACTTACTCCGCTCGAGGGTCTGATTATGGGTACTCGAAGTGGTGATATTGACCCAGCAATCGTAACATTCTTAGCGGAAAAAGAACATATCTCTGCTGATGAAGTATTAAGTATCTGCAACAAGAAATCAGGTGTTCTTGGTTTATCAGGTGTCTCCAGTGATTTCAGAGACTTGGGAGATGCTGCAGACGCTGGTAATGAAAAAGCAAAGATGACATTAGAAGCATATGCTTATAAAGTTGCAAAATATATCGGTGCATATACAGCTGCTATGAATGGTGTGGATGTTATTGCATTTACTGCTGGTATTGGTGAAAACAATGCGCAGGTAAGAGCAATGATTGGAGAATACCTCGGATATCTCGGTACGAACATTGATCCAGAACGCAACAAAATCCGTGGCGAAGAAGTGATTTTATCTGATGAAGGTTCTAAAGTAGTAACGATGATTGTGCCAACAGACGAAGAACTTGCTATTGCTAGACAAACAGAAGCGCTTGTAAAATAGCAATGCAAATAGATAGTCTGATAAAGGATTACAATGATGAATACAAAATCTGAACAATACAGAGAAGCAAGGTATGGGGACGTAACAGTCCCCTATTTGCTTATAAAAAGTAAAAGAAGAACGTATGCAATTGAAGTTTCACCTGACAAAGGTGTCATAATTAGAGTGCCATTAAGAACTTCGGAAAAAGCCATTGCTACAATATTGGAAGAACGCAGAGAATGGATTGTGACTCATTATTTGAAGATGGAACAAAAACGAGAACAGCGTGCAAAGGCAAAAGTGGGGAATGGATATACCGAAGTGCAAAGGCAATACCTTGAAAAGCGTTACCGTGAAGCGGCGAAGGAATATATTCCAAAGAGAGTCGATTATTTTGTTACATTAACAGGTGGCAGCTATGAACGGATTACGATTAGAGACCAGAAAACAAGATGGGGAAGTTGCAGCGGTAGAGGAACGCTTTCGTTTAACTGGAAGCTGATGCTTGCACCACCGGCCATACTAGATTATGTTGTTGTACATGAACTGTGTCATTTGACACATATGAATCATAGCCGGGATTTTTGGCAGGCGGTAGAACTCGTATTGCCGGATTACAAAGAACGGCGGCAATGGTTAAAAGAACATGGTGAGGAACTTCAGTTATAAGAAGTATAAATACCAATTTTATTGATTGAAAAGACAAGTGAGAAAATGTTATAATCTATAAGAGCAAAGTGAATCGAAAACGACATAGGAGTTAGTTGGTTCATTGGCGTAAGATATAATAGAGAACAGCATATATATAGAAGTATAATTTTTGATGCGGCTATATATTAAAACGAAAGGAAGGATTATATTTATGGGAAGATTTACAGGAACAAAAACAGAAAAAAACTTACAGGAAGCATTTGCTGGAGAATCACAGGCAAGAAATAAATATTCCTATTTTGCATCCAAAGCAAAAAAAGATGGTTATGTGCAGATTGCAGCAATTTTTGAAGAAACAGCAGCAAATGAAAAAGAACATGCAAAAATCTGGTACAAATTATTACATGATGGTATCGGTTCAACTGTTGAGAATTTAAAAGAAGCAGCAGAAGGCGAAAATTATGAATGGACAGATATGTATGCCAAATTTGCACAGGATGCAAGAGAAGAAGGTTTTGATGATGTTGCAGAATTATTTGATGGCGTAGCAGCAATTGAGAAAGAGCATGAGGAAAGATATAGAAAATTATTAAGCAACATTGAGAATAAGCTCGTATTTGCAAAAGATGGTTCTGCAATTTGGCAGTGTGCAAACTGCGGACATATCTGTGTTGGAAAAGAGGCTCCAGAAGTTTGTCCTGTTTGTGATCATCCACAGGCTTATTTCCAGGTGAAAGCAGAAAATTATTAAAAGGTAAGATATATATAAAATATAATTTCAGTAAGCCATGCGACTTGATAATAGTCTCCCTTTTAAATAGAGAGATATTACGGTTGCATGGCTTTTTAAAATTTTCTCTTGACATACTGTGTGACGCACACTATAATAACATTAAACATATGGTGTGCGACACACACTATAGTATATTACAAAATAAAGTGTAACAGATGACTTGATATATCAAGATTAAGGAAGGAGTTATGTATGGAAAAGGATGAATTATTATCCGGTCTGCTCCAGGAACTTCGGCGCGGTACAATTGTTTTAAGCGTATTAAGCCAGTTACAGGAACCGCAATATGGATACAGTCTTGTGACACGACTGTCAGAAAACGGAATGCAGGTAGAGACGAATACATTGTATCCGTTGCTTAGAAGACTTGAGAGCCAGGGACTTTTAAAGAGTGAATGGGATACAGGTGAGGCAAAGCCACGAAAGTATTATGTGATTACGGATGATGGCAAAGAAATATACGAACTATTGAGAGTACAGTGGAAAAAGACAGCAGAGATTATGAACAAACTGCTTGGCTAATAGAAAGGAATGGTAATGATATGAACGATAAACAATTAATTGAACGTTATATTTATGCAGCAGTAAAAAACCTTCCATATAAAGGAAGAGAAGATATTGAAAAAGAACTGGAAACACTAATTTACGATATGTTAGAAGAACGTTGCGGTGATGTTCCGCCAACAGAAAAAGATGTTCGTGTTGTACTTACTGAAATCGGAACGCCAGAGGAACTTGCAAATAATTACAGTCCTGATAAAGATAAATCACTGATAGGACCACCTTATTACAGCAAATGGAAATGGTTTGTGAAGCTGGTACTAACAGCTGTGTTGGTTGGTATGCTAATGTCAGGTGCAATCACAATTACAATGCAGGCAGTTGGTGAGAATATGACTGCATTTGATGTTTTTTCAGAACTATTGGGATGGATTGGCGTTACGGTATCTGCTCTTTTACAGGCATCAGCAGCTGTTACAATTGTTTTTATGATTATGCAGAAGAAAAAAGTATCATTTGCTGAAGTGACAGGAGTGCAGTGGGAGACAACACCAGTCCCTAAAAAGGAAGAAAAGATATCCAGAAAAGAAGCAGCTTTTGACATTATATTTAGCATTGTAGCATATACTGTATTTTTATGTGCGCCACAGGTATTGTTTGGAGTGTTTACAGAAAATGGAGCATCTGTTTTTGTTCCAGTTTTTAATGCAGAGGTCATCAGAAACACATGGTATTTTCTGACAGCGTTTGCTTTGTGCGGTATCGTCCGAGAAGTATTCAAATATTTTGAAGGACGTTATACGATGCGTGTTGCAATTGTAACAGGTGTTTGCGATGTCTTAACATGCATCTGCAGTTTTATCTGGCTCACAAGACACAACATCTTAAATCCAGATTTCTTTACACGTATTAGCGTAGTGTTTGCAGATAAGGAACCATTTATTAGAAATATCTTTGCTAATTTCCAGATATTTTTCTTATGTGTCCTGACCTTTGCACTTGCTTTGGATTTTGTTGTTACATTGTGCAAAGCGTTAAAATATGATAGGAAAGCAAAGTAAAAGGTAACGATTAGATTTGTGTTAGGGAAACAATAGGAATGTAAAAAACGTAAGCATAAATGGTAAAATCAAGGGAGTGTCGCAAAATAACTAAGACCAGTTATGGAGCGATGCTCCCTTTTGCAAACTATTTACTTAATGACTTTGGAGAAGTATACTGATGCTTTGACTGTTATTTTTTTGAAGGCTGATATGTCCCTTCTGACTCATACGAAGACAACTCAAATCGAATAAAATATCCCTGATCATGATGACATGCAGGGCAGCTTTTTGGTGCCTGTGTTCCTTCAAATACATATCCGCAGTTTGTACAAAACCATCCTGTTTTCACATCGGATACAAACAATTTATTCTGTTCCAGATAGTCTGCAAAGCGCCCAAATCTGTCTCCGTGTATTTTCTCTACTTCAGAAATTAACATAAAAGAGGAGGCTGCCTCTAAAAATCCTTCTTCTTTTGCTTTCTCGGCAAATGCTTTATAAACATCATCCGCTTCTTCATATTCGTTGTGTTGTGCCATTCGCAGAAGTTCACTGATATCGCTTGAAATATCAACGGGATATCCACCGTCAATGTGGATTGTTTCACCAGATAGCTGGGTAAGATGTTTATAAAAGACTTCCGCGTGTTCTTTTTCCTGATTGGCTGTGTAAGTAAAGATGGCTTCAATGACAGGAAGTTTTTGTTCTTTTGCACATTGTGCAGCAAATGTGTAACGGTTTCGTGCCTGACTTTCTCCTGCAAAGGCATGCATCAGATTGTCTTTTGTTTCACTTGTTTTAAAATCTACACTCATGGGAATCCTCCTTTTCTAGATAGAACAATATACAACATACCGTTGCTCCCCTACAAACATGCAATTTCACACAATAAATAGGGTAAAATGCTTGGAAATGCCCCTACTAACAAGGTAATTTTGGCAAAAAGTAGGGTCAAGTGTTCGGAAATGCCCCTACTAAAAAGACAATTATGCCAAAAAGTAGGGTCGAACACTAGAAATTACCCCTACTAAAAAGTCCATTTTGCCAATAAATAGGGTCGAACACTAGAAATTACCCCTACCAACAAGCTATTTCACCCAATAAGTAGGGTCAAGGTATGTTCTATCTATAAAGTTCCCATTGATTGGAAAAATATACTGACAGTTTGCCGAATTCATGGTAGCGTGATAAAATGTTACTGAATATAATGGAAACACTTTGCAAAACACCATTGGAGGAAACACGATGCAGATTTTATTGCCAGAAAAAGTAAAACAGATTATTGCAACACTGACGGCAGCGGGCTATGAGGCTTATGCGGTTGGAGGCTGCGTGCGTGATTCTATTTTGGGACGTGTGCCGGATGATTGGGACATTACTACATCAGCCAAGCCACATGAAGTAAAGAAGTTATTTGCCCGTACTATTGACACAGGAATTGAACATGGTACGGTTACAGTTATGCTTCAAAAGGAAGGTTTTGAAGTTACCACTTACCGCATTGACGGTGAATACGAAGATAGCCGACACCCAAAGGAAGTCATCTTTACCCCGAATCTGATAGAAGATTTAAAAAGACGCGATTTTACAATTAATGCTATGGCATATAATGATGCTGAAGGCATGGTAGATGCGTTTGATGGTATGGGGGATATTGATAGAAAATTAATTCGTGCAGTTGGCATTGCAAAAGATAGATTTACGGAAGATGCCCTGCGTATTATGCGTGCAATTCGTTTTTCGGCACAACTAGGATATAGCATAGAAGAAAATACAAAACAGGCAATTATGGAGCTTGCACCAAATCTGAGAAATATCAGCGCGGAGAGAATTCAGGTAGAACTTGTCAAACTTGTAACTTCACGTCATCCAGAACAGCTACGGGATGCCTATGAGACATGCGTAACAAAAGTGATTCTTCCAGAATTTGACCAGGCAATGCAGACTGAGCAGAATAATCCGCACCATTGTTATAGCGTAGGGGAGCATACACTTGTTGCCATGCAAAAAGTGCGCGCAGACAAAGTGTTGCGTTTGACTATGCTGTTTCATGACCTCGGTAAACCTGAAATGCTGACTGTGGATGAGGAAGGGATTGCCCACTTTCATGGACACCCGCTCGCGAGTGAACAGATAGCCAAAACAGTTCTGCGCCGGTTGAAATTTGACAACGATACAATAGATAAAGTAACGAGACTTGTAAAACTGCATGATTACAAGCCAGACTTAACGGCGAAAAGTATCCGACGCGCCATTCGGAAGGTTGGGGAGGATATTTTCCCGCTTTGGATTGAGGTGCAAAAGGCAGATGTTGCTGCCCAGAGTGACTATAAACGCAAAGAGAAGCTAGAGCGCATCGCACAGATAGAAAGAATTTATAATAAAATTTTGACAGATGCTGATTGCGTGTCGCTAAAGACGCTGGCAGTAACAGGCAGAGATTTAATAGATGCAGGGATGACACCAGGGAAAGAAATCGGCATAACTTTAAATCATTTGTTGGAGATTGTTTTAGATACACCAGAGCGAAATACAAAAGAATATCTCATGTCCGTTGTCTTTCAAAAATAACGTTCTACTTTTTATACCCTCCACATAAGATAGGTAATGACCAATCTTAGGAGGGTATTATTGTGAATGACAGGGCTGTCGGTATATTAGATAAATATGATATAGAAGTGCTTAGAACTAGAAAGGGAAGAAGTGCAATTCTCTGCGAGACAAAACAAGGACTTAAAATAATAAAGGAATATAAAGGGACAAAGGAAAAAGCAGATTTGCAAAATGCACTGCTTGCACGTATCAAACAGGAAGAAAGCATTGATGTAGAAATGATACTTCCGAATAAAGATGGAGAATTGCTAACGACAGACATAGACCAGACTGTTTATGTTGTAAAAGATTATTTTGATGGCAGGGAATGTAATATCAAAGAGCCGGAGGAATGCAGACGGGTTATGACAGCACTTGCTAAGCTGCATAAGTCTATGTGTATTCCGGAATCAGAGCTGGAGAGCGATTTTTCTGTATATAAGATAGAACAGGAATTTGATAAGCATAATAGAGAGCTTCGTAAGATTCGTAAATATATTCGTGCCAAAGGACAGAAGACAGATTTTGAAATTTTTCTGTTGCAGCATTATGATCTTTTTATGGATAAAGCAATTGCTGTAACGGAAGAAGTGAAAGAACATAATTTTTCTGATTATTATGAAAAAATAAAAGAGAAGGGTACATTTTGCCACGGTGATTATCAACATCACAATATTTTATTTTCAGGCAGACGGACAGCGATTATCAATTTTGAAAAATGTATTTTGGATAGTAATGTCAGAGATATTGCACTATTTATGCGAAAACTGTTGGAAAAAAATGCATGGGAAAAAGAAATCGGATATGACTTGTTAAATACATATGAAAAAGAGAAACCACTGGAGATGGAAGAACGCCTACAACTTTATTACAGACTTGCATATCCTGAAAAATTCTGGAAAATTGTAAACTTCTATTATAATTCCTCTAAGGCATGGATTCCAGGAAGACACATGGAAAAATTAGAGGCTTTGCTTGTGCAGGAGCATGCAAGAGATGATTTTTTAACAACTATCTTAAAATATAATTAATTTGCTTTTTTGACAGCATATTATATAATAGTACAAAAGATAACGTTCGGAGGTGAGCCTATGAAAAAACTCGTATGGATATTTCTGGCAGCAGCCCTTCTTTTCACAGGCTGCACTGCACAGAATAGCGGTCAGAGTGAGAGTGCATCTGCAACAACACAAGAGCCTGTGTATGTTGCGCCGAAAATTGGAGATTATGATTCTGCGGATACGACAGTGATAGTTAACATAGATGAAAATGCCAAAAAGATTACTTTTTTAAATCTTGTACGCGGAAGACGCTATACACTTCAGTATGATGGTGCAACGCAGATACTTAGCAAATATGAAAATGCCATGTCAATTGCACAGTTAGAGGAGGGTGACATTGTGGATGTTACTTTCTTAAAGAGCAAAAAAAGGCTAAACAGCATTCAGATTTCACCTTCTGCATGGGAAGAAGATAATGTGACAGAGTTTGAAATCAGCAATAAAAGTGGAGATTTTGTAATTGCCAGTGGACAGTATAATATAACGGACGATTTGGTTATCATTTCTAACGGAGAAACTGTAGAAATGATGGATTTGAGTGCGAAAGATATTATTACAGTAAGAGGAATTGAACATAATATTCATAGTATTGTTGTAGATAAAGGACATGGATATCTGCGTCTGCAAAATGATGAATATTTTGTCGGGGGTTGGATTGAAGTTGGAAAAACACTCATACAGCCAGTTGTGGATGATATGCTCTTGACAGTTCCAGAAGGAAAATATGAAGTACTTATTACCAATGGCGGTAGTGGTGGAACGAAGGAGATTGCTGTTGCAAGAGATGAAGAAATCGAACTGGATGTAGGAGATTTAAAGGGAGAAGAGATTAAAAATGGTTCTATTTTGTTTGCTGTAACACCTGCGACAGCAGAAGTTTATGTTGATGGTGATCAGGTGGACATTAGTAATAAAGTAGAAATGGAATACGGGATTCATCAACTAATTGTACGTGCCGCAGGGTATGATACTATTACGCAATACATTAAAGTGGGACAGCCATATGCAAGTCTTGAGATTGAACTGGAGAAATCAGAGGACACAGAAGAATCTGATGAAGAGTCTGATGATGAATCTGATAGTAAAACAGATGATAAAATCGATGAAGAAGAATATGCGTATGGAACACTTGATAACAATGGAAATTCATCGAGTTCAGATAATCAAGCTGATGATAATAAAGATGATAATAAAGATAATAATGCAGGTAACAGCGTAAGCAATAATGATAGTACCAGTGATAATAAATCGGATGATAAAGATGATGATAAAAAAGACGACAAGGATTCTGATGACGGCAAAGACGATAAGGATGACAATGTAACGGATACAACAGGCAATTATAAGATTAAGATAGAAACACCGGAAGGTGTGGAAGTTTACTTTGATGGTAACTATGTTGGAATTGCGCCAGTTAGTTTCCAAAAAGTATCAGGTACACATGAAATTACCCTGCGTCAGACCGGATACAAGACAAGAAGTTATACAATTCGGATTGATGATGAAGAAAAAGATGTTACATGGTCTTTCTCTGACCTGGTAAAAGAGAGTGAGGAATAACAGTGGATAAGCAATATACCTTTCAGGATTTTCGCGAGATTGTGGCAACACTTAGAAGCGAGAACGGATGTCCGTGGGATAAGGAGCAGACGCATAAAAGTCTCAAACCATGTATGATGGAAGAAGCAGCGGAGTTAGTTTCTGCTATTCGCATTTATGATCAGACAGGAAGTGCAGAGAATATGCGCGAAGAGCTTGGTGATATTCTGTTGCAGGTTGTTATGCATAGCCAGATTGCCAAAGAGGAAGGACTTTTTACACTCGATGATGTTGTGCAGGAGATCAGTGAGAAAATGGTGCGCCGACATCCACACGTATTTGGCGATGTGCTCGCAGATACTTCTGAGGAAGTGCTTCGCAATTGGGATGAGATAAAAAAACAGGAGAAGGAAGGAAAAGAGTGGATTCCTTCCCCGTTACAGGAAATCCCCAAAGAACTTCCTGCGTTAACGAGGGCCCCAAAAGTATTAAAAAAAGTGGACAAGCTTTATGAGCCACAGGTGAATGCCCAAGCAGCAGTTGTCAGAATGGCAGAAGAAGTAGAGGCGTTAAAGGTGGCTGTCAATTGTCAGAATAACGAAATCGTAGAAAGCGAAATTGGCAATTTACTCGTGGAAATTGCGCAGATTGGAAGACTCTATAAACTGCCGTTAGAGCAGATTTTAACGGATAAAGTGGAGGACATGATAGAAAAACACGAGGGAAATGCGCATAATGTTATAAAATAACTATAAAAAACTATCTTCGAGCCCTCAAAACGGCTAAAATTACCTTGACAAACAAAAAGAAAGTGACTATAAATATATATAGGGTTTTGACGTAGACCCTTTTATAATGTAAAAAATAATACTCAGTAAAGAGGAGGAGTTCCTAATGAACAAAACAGAATTAGTAGCAGCAATCGCTGATCAGGCAGAATTATCTAAGAAAGACGCAGAAAAAGCTTTAAAAGCTTTCACAGATGTAGTAGCAGAAGAATTAAAAAAAGGTGAAAAAATCCAGTTAGTTGGTTTTGGTACATTTTAAGTTACTGAAAGAAAAGCTAGAGAAGGAAGAAACCCACAGAGCGGTGAAGTTATGAAAATTGCAGCTTCTAAAGCTCCTAAATTCAAAGCTGGTAAAGCTCTTAAAGATTTAGTAAACGCTTAATCATAAGCAGCCTTCAGAAGAAACAGTAAAGTGATTGCCATATACGGTAATCACTTTTTTGCTTCATAGGCAATTCCTGTGAAGTAAAAAGTGTTTCGCAAGAATGTGCAACTTATATTGTATAGAAAGAGGAATCCTATGAGACTTGATAAATATTTAAAAGTATCCCGTTTGATTAAGAGAAGAACTGTTGCCAATGAAGCGTGCGATGCTGGCAGGGTTATGATTAATGATAAACCAGCAAAAGCATCTGCTAACGTGAAGGTTGGGGATATCATTTCAATTCAGTTTGGTAACAAAGAAGTAAAAGTAGAAGTATTAAACGTACAAGAGACTGTGAAAAAGGAAGAAGCGGCTGAATTGTTCCGTTATTTATAGTTTGTGTACAAAATATTCATAAATAGAGAACCTTCTTAATATAATGAATACGTAAGAGTATGCAGAAGGAGGTTATTGGATGGAAGATTTAAATGGCACAAAATTAAGACAGCATAAGCTGATGTTAAATAATAGAAAAACCTGTACCATTAGTGGTGTATCAGATGTTCTTTCCTTTGATTTGGGAGAAGTGCTTCTAGAGACCGACCAAGGGATGTTAATGATTAAGGGTAGTGACCTGCATGTAAACAGACTGACTCTTGAAAAGGGAGAAGTTGATATTGATGGCAAAATCGATAGCCTGACCTATTCTGAATCGGCAGGATATATGGCAAAAGGAGAATCGCTTTTATCGAAATTATTTAAGTAGGTGAACTATGAGCCCTAGCATTATGGAAGAAGTCTATTTTTTTCTTCATTCCCTTTTGATGGGAGTTATGATTACATTTGTGTATGATGTGCTGATTATCTTCCGGCAAGTAATCAGGCATAATCATTTCTGCATATCATTAGAGGATTTGCTGTTTTGGATTGTATGTGCGATTGGAATTTTTGCTATGCTCTATCAGGAGAATAATGGCGTACCCAGATGGTTTGCCATTGTTGGTGCAGCGGTTGGGATGATGTTATATAAAGTAACATTCAGCCGTTTGTTCATAAAGCTAATGACAAAAGTTCTGACGGCGGTGTTACATGCGTTTGTCAAAGTGGTTGCCATAATGGTAAAACCGTTTGCTTTTGCGGGGCGGAAAATGAAGAAATGTTCTAGTAGAATAGGCGTTTTCTTCAAGAAAATAGGGCGGTTTTTCAAAAAAAAGTTGACGGTATGCAGAAAAGTGTTTAGAATAATATTATGTAAACGATGAAATGATGCGTATGTATGCGTACATGAGGATAATAACATGGTTAAGAGAAAAATTGCTTTTCGTAAGAAAAAGCAAAACCGTTTAGGTATGTTTCTGGTTATGACGGTTGTATTCATGCTCCTGATTGTGGTGGCAGGCAAAAGTATAGAACTTCGTGCCAAACAGGCAGAATACACAGCGAGAGAGGCTGAGTTGGAGCGTCAGATTGCAGAGGAAGAGAAACGCACCCAGGAAATAGAAGAATTTGGTAAATATACAGAGACAAAAAAGTATATTGAGGAAGTTGCCAAAGATAAACTTGGTCTTGTATATGATGGAGAGATTATTTTTAAAGAAGAGTAAGAACTGTTGCACTACTGTGTCAATTACGGTAGCTGAGCAGTTCTTTTTTTGTCGAGGTTTGCTTAATAAAATTAAGAAATTGCGCATAGGATATGACAAATTTTGGACAACTTCTCCTATATAATAGTTTGTTACATAGAGAATGGTAGGAGGAGTGTTTGGTGAAAAAGAGACAGCGTTATGCGAATGAAAATGAGAAAACAGTATTGTTGCCGGAGTATGGGAAACAGAAATTGCTGACATATGCGGAATCGTTCCGGGATCTGGCAGATAGCTTTCAGTGTGGGAAAAAGATGGAATACAATGTAGAGAATTGCAATACAAAAGATTGCATAGCGAGGGATAGAGAGAATTATTTATGGCAGAGAAGACTCAATGAAAACAGAGAGTTACTGGCACTACATTTAAAAGAGATGGCAACGCTTATTACCGATGTGTTGGAGGAATCCTATGATTACATAGAGTTAGGTGAGAAAAAGCGGAAACAGATGATTCGTGCTTTTAAGGAACAGGGAATTTTGATAAAAGACATTTATATTATGGAAAATGAAAAACAGCGGCTACAAATTAGTATTAGTATGCGTATGCTGAGAGAAGGGGTCTTTACGGTAGAAGAGGTGGCTGATTTTATATCGGTGCTGTTTGATACGAGACTTCTTGCGTCTAAGAATAGTCCTTTTTTTCTAAAAGACGAATATGAAACAGTTGTGTTCGAAGAAGAGGCAAAGTATGATATTTTGACTGGTGTAGCGAAAACGGTCAAAGGGAATGAACGGGTGTCGGGCGATAATTATACAGTAGCAGAGATACAGAATGGACAGATTGTTATAGCGCTTTCTGATGGTATGGGATCTGGAGAAAAGGCATGCGGTGACAGTGAAAAAGTAATAGAATTGTTAGAACGTTTTCTAGAAGCCGGATTTTCCAAAAATATGGCTGTAGAGATGATCAATAGTGCACTTGTGGCGCGTTTGGAAGAACAGAATATGTCTACACTTGATATTTGTGATATAGATTTATATGATGGGACGGTTGAATTTTTAAAAGCGGGTGCATCCTATACGTTTATCAAACGGGATGATTATGTAGAACCAGTTTTTTCTTCTGCTTTGCCGCTTGGGATATTTTATCACATGGATATGGAAACGCAGACAAAACAGTTAAGAGAAGGAGATTATATTATTATGATTTCGGACGGTGTATTAGACAGTATACCGGGGGAAAGTAAAGAAAATATATTACAGGATTTTATTGCACGTCTTAGTATATCAGGACCACAGGAACTAGCAAATAGGATTATGCAGTTTTCAATTGGACAAAGTGCAGGGCAGATACGAGATGATATGACGGTGCTTGTGATTGGTATCTGGGAGAGTAATCCGTAAATGCAGGGAAGAATTTGCAATTTTATGAAGAATTGTCTATTATAAGTAATGGTGGATAAAATTAACTAAGAGATACGGATTATGATGAAAAAAGTAAAAGAGTATGTAAAAAAATATCATATGATTACGCCCGGAGATATTGTTGTAACAGGCGTTTCGGGAGGGGCAGATTCTGTTTGTCTTTTGCTTATGCTACAGAAACTTCAGACAGAGATTCCGTTTCGTATTGTGATTGTACATGTCAATCATGGCATTCGGGAAGATGCTGCGAATGATGCAGTCTATGTACAGCAGCTTGCACATGATGCAAATATTCCATTTTATCTTATAGAAAAAGATGTGGAAGCCTATGCAGCACAGCATCATCTTACGGTGGAAGAAGCAGGGCGGATGATTCGTTATGAAGCGTTTGAGAGCGTGCTGCGCAAAGAGTCAAAAGGCAGTGGCGGCAAAATTGCTGTTGCCCATAATCAAAATGACAGAGCGGAGACGATGCTGTTTCACTTGTTCCGAGGTGCTGGGTTAAATGGATTGGGAAGTATCAAGCCTGTTAGGGATAACATCATTCGTCCTATTTTATGTCTATCCAGAGAAGAAATTGAAATGTATCTCACAGAACAGGGAATCCAGTATTGTATAGATAGTACGAATGCAGAAGAAATCTATACGCGCAATAAAATCAGACATCGCATTTTGCCAGTTGCAGAAAGTGTGTGTGAAGGAGCAACCGGACATATGGCAGAAGCGGCTGAAACTTTGTCAGAGGCATATGATTATATAAAAAAATCAGCCAAACAGTTTGTTGACATGAGTGTCATAATTAAAGACGGACAAGTGACGGTACCTGTCAGAGTATTTTTGCAAAAACACGCAGTTTTGCAAAAAGAAATTATTTATCAATGTCCGATGAAGGTGACTCAGAGTGGGTATAATATTACGGGAACGCATATACGGGATATTTACACTCTTTTTTGTCAGGATGGAAATAGAAAAATTACATTGCCAGGTGGTGTATATGCAAAACGTGAGTATGAAACTGTTATTTTTGCAAAAGCATCAGATGAGAAACAAGAAATGATGCAGACACTTTGCATGGATGTCACAGGAGAATGTGATGTGGATGTACCAGGGCTTGGATTAGTGGAATTTCGTATATTTCCATATGAAAAAAGTGAATTTATTCCAGAAAAATCATATACGAAATGGTTTGATTATGATAAAATAGTTAAATCTTTGGTATTAAGAATCAGACAGACGGGCGACTACTTGACAATCAATGCGGCATTATCTAAAAAGTCACTAAAAAATTATATGATTCAGGAGAAAATTCCAAAAGATATCAGAAATCAAGTATATTTACTTGCGGATGGGAATCATATTTTATGGGTGATAGGACACAGAATCAGTCAGCATTATAAAGTAGACGCACAAACGAAGACGATTTTACAAGTACACGTGAAGAGAAAGGAGTCAGCATCATGGCAGAACGAATAAAGGTATTATTATCGGAGAATGAGGTAGATAAGAGAATTCAGGCAATTGGAGACCAGATTAGTAAAGATTATGCAGGTAAAGAGGTACATCTTGTATGTGTACTCAAGGGTGGCAGCTTTTTTATGTGTGAACTTGCAAAGAGAATTACGGTTCCAGTATCCTTTGACTTTATGTCTGTTGCAAGTTACGGAAGTGAGACAAAATCAAGCGGTGTTGTAAGAATCGTAAAAGATTTGGACGAACCATTAAAAGACAAACATGTAATTATCGTAGAAGACATTGTGGATTCTGGAAGAACGCTTAGTTATCTGATGCAGATGTTACAGGAGAGAGGGCCAAAGAGTCTTGCAATCTGTACATTGTTGGACAAACCTGACAGACGTGTCATGCCTATAGAGGTAGATTATACAGGATTTGAAATTCCAGATGAGTTTGTTGTTGGATATGGTCTCGACTATGCGCAGAGATATAGAAATTTACCATATATCGGTGTTGTAGAATTTGACTAAAAGAATATAAAAGTGTGTGAAAAAGAGGAGAAATACTTTGAATAGACCTACAGATAGTAAAAATTATAATTTCTTTTTTATCGTGATTGTACTCTTTCTGATGGCAGCTATTTATTTAAGCACAGTAGGAAACCAAAGACCTGATTATACAAGGGCAGATTTGGAATGGGATATTAAAAATGGCAATATTATCAGTGCAGAGATTATACCCAATCAGGAAACGCCAACAGGTAGCGTTAATTTGAAGCATGAGTTAGCAAGTCCGCGGACAATGTATGTGACAGATGTGTCAGAAATTGAACAATACCTGATGGAGAATAACATACCAACCATTGTAAGGGATGTAAAAACAGACGGTTGGTTTTTAACGTATGCTTTACCTATCGTTGGAAGTATGATAGTGCTTGTGTTCATTTTTGTAATGATTAATTCACAGAATGCAAATAATAGCGGTGGCAGCAAAATGATGAATTTTGGAAAGAGCCGTGCAAAGATGACATTGAATGGCGGTAAAGTTACATTAAAAGATGTCGCTGGATTAAAAGAAGAAAAAGAAGAACTGGAAGAGATTGTAGATTTTTTACGTGACCCTTCTAAATATACCAAAGTAGGCGCAAGAATTCCAAAAGGTGTTCTATTAGAAGGCGCTCCGGGTACAGGTAAAACACTTCTTGCGAAAGCAATTGCCGGTGAAGCAAATGTGCCGTTTTTTAGCATTTCAGGTTCTGACTTTGTGGAGATGTTTGTCGGTGTCGGTGCTTCCAGGGTAAGAGATTTATTTGCTGATGCAAAAAGACATTCTCCATGTATTGTATTTATTGATGAAATTGACGCTGTCGCAAGACGTAGAGGTACAGGTATGGGTGGCGGCCATGACGAGCGTGAGCAAACGTTGAATCAGCTGCTTGTAGAAATGGATGGTTTTGGTGTAAATGAAGGCATCATTGTGTTGGCTGCAACAAACCGTGTTGATATTCTGGACCCAGCTATTTTAAGACCAGGACGTTTTGATAGAAAGATTACAGTGTCTCCACCGGATGTAGGAGGACGAGAAGATATTCTGGCAGTTCATTCTCAGAATAAACCGCTTGCAGATGATGTGGATTTGAAGCAGATAGCACATACAACCGCTGGATTTACTGGTGCAGATTTGGAAAATCTTTTGAATGAGGCAGCAATTGTTGCGGCTAAGGATGATAGAGCATTTATCAAACAGGAAGACATTAAAACTGCATTTATCAAGGTGGGAATTGGTGCAGAGAAAAAGAGCCGTGTTGTATCTGAAGCGGATAAGAAGATTACAGCGTACCATGAATCAGGTCATGCCATCTTATTCCATTTACTTCCAGATGTTGGTCCGGTTTATACAGTATCTATTATTCCGACGGGGATTGGTGCGGCAGGCTATACGATGCCGCTGCCTGAAAAAGACGATATGTTTATGACCAAAGGAAGAATGATTCAAGAGATTATGGTATTGCTTGGTGGACGTATCGCAGAAGAAATTATTTTTGATGATATTACCACAGGAGCATCTAACGATATTAAGCGGGCAACAAAGCTTGCACGTAAAATGGTAACATGTTATGGAATGTCTGAGAACATTGGTGTACTTAATTATGATGATGATGACGACGAAGTGTTTATCGGACGAGATTTGGCACATACAAGAAGCTATAGTGAGGCAGTATGTGGTGAGATTGATAAAGAAGTAAAAGCAATAGTAGATGATTGTTACGCAAAAGCAAAAGATATTTTGATGAAAAATCAGGACATTATGCATGAGTGTACAAAGCTTCTTATGGAAAAAGAAAAGATTACACGTGAGGAATTTGAAGGTCTTTTTGCTGTGGAATTCAAAGCGGAAGAAGTTTAATTGTGCAATATGCAAGAATGGTTTTTGTGCATAATTACCAAAAAATAGTCAATGAAATTGACAAATTTGTGAATCATGAAGGTAGACTCAAAGTAGGGGGTTTGCTATAATACACTTGTAACCCCCCCAATACATTATATAGTTTTTTGCTATACCCCATAAGAAAGAAATACCTTCTCTAAAAAAGGCAGCAGATCGAAAGGCTGTCTTTTTTACTGTCCAGAAATAGGTGATTTTACTTGCAACTACAAAGCATATATTATAAAATATACAGAAAAGGGGAATATACTTAGAAAGGGACTTAATCAGATGGATTATAATCGATATCAAAAAGCTGAACAAGATTTACAGTATATTTCAGGAATGAGACCAGTGCTTCGTAAGAGAGCACTTTATACAGATACAACAGAGAATTATATAACACCAGCGGAACCAAGTATCTATGCTGAAGTAAAAGTGCGTTTTCGTACAGCGAAGAATAATGTAGACAGAGTTTTCATGGTGATTGGCAATGAAAAAGAATTGATGATGAAAGAAGAGTCAGATGATACATTTGACTATTATGAACATACACTTCAGCTTGAAGCGAAAAGAGTTAGCTATCATTTTGAAATACATGTTGGTAGAATGGTTTGCTATTTTGACCAGCGTGGTGTAGCAAAAGTTTCAAATACTTATTATGACTTTGTGATACTGCCTGGATTTAAGACACCAGATTGGGCAAAGGGTGCAGTTATGTACCAGATTTATGTAGATAGATTTTGTAATGGTGACCCGACGAATGATGTGCTTACAAATGAGTATCATTATATTGGAGACAATACTGTTAGGGTAGAGGATTGGAATAAATATCCAGCACAGATGGGTGTTAGAGAATTTTACGGTGGAGACTTGCAGGGTGTTTTGGATAAGATGGATTACCTTGAAGACTTAGGTATTGATGTAATTTATTTTAATCCATTATTTGTATCACCTTCTAATCACAAATATGATATTCAAGATTATGACTACATTGATCCACATATCGGTAAAATTGTAGATGATAAAGGTGACTTGTTACAACCGGGACAGTTCGAGAATCGATATGCTTCTAAATATATCAACAGAGTTTCTAACAAAGCAAACTTAGAAGCTAGTAACGAGATGTTTGCTAAAGTTGTGGAAGAAGCGCATAAGCGTGGTATGAAGGTTATTCTGGATGGTGTATTCAACCACTGTGGTTCTTTTAATAAATGGTTAGACAGAGAACGTATTTATGAGAATGCGGAAGGCTATGAGAAGGGTGCATATGTGGCGATAGACAGCCCTTATCATAATTATTTCCATTTTCATAACGGCAATCATGACCAGTGGCCATACAATCATACGTATGATGGCTGGTGGGGACATGATACGTTGCCGAAGCTAAATTACGAGGCGTCCAAAGAATTATATGATTACATTTTATACATAGGAAGAAAATGGGTGTCTCCGCCATATAATGCAGATGGTTGGAGATTGGATGTTGCAGCGGATTTAGGACATAGTCCTGAAGCAAATCACCAATTTTGGAAAGATTTCCGAAAAGCTGTAAAGCAGGCAAATCCAAATGCTATCATTTTGGCAGAACACTATGGCAATCCAAGCTCATGGTTACAAGGCGATGAATGGGATACCGTTATGAACTATGATGCCTTTATGGAACCTCTGACATGGTTCTTAACAGGTATGCAGAAACATAGTGATGACTATCGCGCAGATCAGTTGGGTAATGCGGATAACTACTGGGGTGCTATGATGCATCATTGTGCAAGCTTTACAATGCCATCCTTGCAAGTGGCAATGAATGAGCTTTCAAATCATGATCATTCCAGATTTTTAACAAGAACGAACCGTAAGGTTGGAAGAACGAATACATTAGGTCCAGATGCTGCGAATGAGGGCGTGAATAAGGCAGTGCTTAGAGAAGCAGTTGTTGTGCAGATGACATGGCCAGGCGCACCTACTATTTATTATGGTGACGAAGCGGGTGTATGTGGTTTTACAGATCCTGACAACAGAAGAACTTATCCGTGGGGCAATGAGGATAAAGAGCTGATTCAGTTCCATAAAGATATTATTCGTATTCACAAGGAAAACAAAGAATTTTTGACAGGTTCTATCAAGTATACATTAGGTGAATATAATCTTCTTGGTTATGGTCGTTTTACAAAAAACAGCCAGAGCGTAATACTTGTAAACAATAATGATCATGAAATAACAAAAGCTGTTCCTGTATGGGATTTGGGTGTGCCTAAAGATGCTACTATGATACAGCTTATTATGACGACAGAGAACGGTTATACGACAGAACCTAAGGAGTATCAGGTGATTGCAGGTAAGATTCAGATAACACTTCCAAAGACTTCTGCAGTGATTTTACAGCATAAGATACAAGAAGAAGTACAGGAAGAACCAAAACTGAAGAAAAATTTCTTGCATTTTGTCTAGACATATGATATAAATGTATATTGTCAGAGCAAATTTGGAAAGCAATTTCCAAATTGCAAAATGGATGGATTCCCGAGTGGCCAAAGGGGGCAGACTGTAAATCTGTTGGCACCGCCTTCGAAGGTTCGAATCCTTCTCCATCCATTTACGCGGATAAAGCTAATGAGACAGTGCTTGCACGTATGCTCATGTATTCAGCCGTAACGTGTATGCCGGCGTGGCGGAACTGGCAGACGCACAGGACTTAAAATCCTGCGGGACTAACCTCCCGTACCGGTTCGATTCCGGTCGCCGGCAGTAAGTAAGACTCATCGTAAGATGGGTCTTTTTTAGTTCAATAAGACGATGCATGAAACGTGCCGTAAAAACAATCAACAAAATAACATTTACAACATGAAAATGATATTGAAAAACGAAATCCTTTGTTAGCATATAGTAAAAGAAATCAAACAACAACGAAAAGCAAAGGAGAAGCGATATGCAATACGGTTATTTTGATGATGTAAAAAGAGAGTATGTAATTACCAAACCTGACACTCCAGCACCTTGGGCAAACTATTTGGGGTCTCCAGAATATGGTGCAATTATATCGAATAATGCAGGTGGATATAGCTTTGCCAAATCGGGAGCGCATGGTCGTATTTTAAGATATGTTTTCAATAACTTTGACCAGCCTGGACGTTATATCTATATTCGTGATAACGATAATCAAGATTATTGGTCAGCTTCCTGGCAGCCAGTCGGAAAATCATTGGATGTTTATCAATGTGAATGCCGTCATGGTATGGCATATACGAAAATGATTGCAGATTATAGTGAGATTCATTCAGAAGCACTGTATTATGTTCCGTTGGATAAATCTTACGAAGTATGGAATATTAAACTTACAAATAATTCAGAGACTGTGAGAAATTTGGCAATTACAGGTTATGCAGAATTTACCAATAACAGCAATTATGAAGAAGATCAGGTTAATCTGCAATATTCACAGTTTATTACAAGAACAGAATTTCATAAAAATCGTATTGTTCAAATGATTCACGGCAATCTTGATGGACTAAAAGAAGGCGAAAATGTAGACAACAAGGTTGTAATCCAACGTTTCTTTGGGATGGTGGGAACGGAAGTTTCTTCTTATTGTGGAGATAAAGAAAAATTCTTAGGCAGATATCGTGGATATGGTAATCCGGTTGGCGTAGAAAATGGCAATCTTGGCGGAGCATTGAATTATAATGAAAATGGATGTGGAGCGCTCTCATCTAACATTTCATTACAGCCAGGCGAATCAAAGAGTATTGCCTTTGTGTTAGGGATGAAATTTGATAATGAAGCAGAAGAAATTCTAAGTAGCTATCAAAATCCAGAAGTGCAGTGTGAAAAGGAGCAAAAGGAGTTAATTGCTTATTGGCATGGCAAATTCTCACGTTTTCAAGTGAAAACACCTAGTCCTGAGTTTAATACTATGATTAACACTTGGAATGCTTATAACTGTTTTATGACATTTATCTGGTCGCGTGCAGCATCATTTATATATTGTGGACTTCGCAATGGATACGGCTATCGAGATACAGTACAGGATATTCAGGGAATTATTCATTTGGCTCCGGAGATGGCGCTGGATAAAATTCGCTTCATGCTCTCAGCACAGGTTAATAATGGTGGTGGTTTGCCTCTTGTTAAATTTACGCATAATCCAGGACACGAAGATACACCAGATGATGCTTCTTATGTAAAAGAAACTGGACACCCAGCATATAGAGCAGATGACGCATTGTGGTTATTCCCTACCGTGTATAAGTATATTGCAGAAACAGGCAATCTTGCTTTTGTTGATGAAGTAATTCCATTTGCGAATAAAGATGAAGGCAGTGTTTATGAACATTTGAAGCGAGCAATTGATTTTTCAATGAATCACTTGGGAATTCATGGAATGCCAGCGGGACTTCATGCGGACTGGAACGATTGTCTCAGACTTGGTAAAACAGGGGAATCAACATTCGTAGCATTCCAGTTCTATTATGCAATGACAATCCTTAAGTTATTTGCAGAATATAAAAATGATACAGAATACATAAAATATTTGGATGAAAATCAGAAGAAACTTGGTGAAGCTCTGGATAAGTATTGCTGGGATGAGGATAGATTTATTCGTGGATTTACAGAGAGAGGCGAAGTAATTGGACGCCGCAGTGATACTGAAGCGAATATGTGGTTGAATCCACAGACCTGGGGTGTTATTAGTGGTTTTGCGAGTGAAGAACAGGCAGATGAGGTGCTTGAAAATGTATACAATAGATTGAATACGGCATATGGTGCGATGTTAATGGATCCACCATATCATTTGGAAGCATTTGAGGGTGCATTTGCAGTTATATATAATGCTGGTACAAAGGAAAATGCAGGTATTTTTTCACAGTCACAGGGATGGCTGATTCTGGCAGAAGCATTGCGTGGACATGGTGACAGAGCCTTTACCTATTTTATGGAAAATGCTCCGGCAGCACAAAATGATAAGGCAGAAATTCGTGTACTGGAACCATATTGCTATGGACAGTTTACAGAAGGTAAAGCAAGTCCATCCTTTGGACATTCCCATGTGCATTGGTTGACAGGTACAGCATCAACTATGATGGTTGGTTGTGTAGAAGGTATTCTGGGAATGAGACCTGATTTCAAAGGACTGAAAATTTCACCTTCTATTCCAAAAGAGTGGGATATGGTCGAAATTCAGAAAGAATTTAGAGGCAAACATTTGCACATTATAATCAAAAATCCAGAACATGCAGAAGTTGGATATCAGAAAGTGATGTTGAATGGCGTGGAACTCCCAGATAACTATATACCAGAGGAATTATTAGAAGAAAATACAGAAATTGAATATATCATGTCATAAATAAACGAGGAAGTATTGCATATAGAAAGCATCTTCATGGATAAAAGAGTATTATCATACGCTATGAAGATGCTTGCTATTTTGCAGCAGTTTGTTTTACATTATGGTTTGATGGATACTTGCGTCCAGGTGGTACGAAAGTGATGCGTTCGGTATTTATGAGGTGTTAATCCAGTTTTTTTCTGAAATACTTGGATAAAATGGCTCTGTGAAGAGAATGCTAGGTAATTAGAAATATCAAGTATCGAATATTCTGAATATTGAAGGAGGTTTTTCGCCTTGTCAATTTTTAGATTTAGAATATAGTTACTAATTGAGATACCCATTTCTTTTTGGAATAGTTTGGATAAGTAGCTCTCAGAAAGATTGAGATAACCGGCAAGCTCTTTGAGCGTGATTCTGTAATGGGTATGACTGTAAATATAATCCAGACATAGAACAATTGGTTTTGATATAATCTGACTTTTCATAATAATCTGCATTTGCGTACAATAGTCTATGCACATCGTATCATGCAATTCAGAAATCTCCGGTATGGAATTACATTTATCCATTTTAAGAATATAGAAATCACTTAGTCCATAGGCCTTTTCTTGTTCCATACCGTTGTGAACGCAGTAACGTGCGATCATTGCTGTAGTAACTACAAAATGATAACGAATATTCTGAAGTTTATTTTCTGATAGTTTGCCCATACCATCAGGCGCTGTAAATGTATTGTTTTGACAATTTTCTTTTACATAATCAAGATTCCCTGCTGCAATTGCATCATAAAATGTGAATTCGTGTTCAATTGCGCGATGGGGTTCTAAAAGCTCATGCTGGAGAAACTCGCTTCGATACCATTCTTTTGTAATATTCATAAGAAACCCTCCGGTATGTGAGAAAATCTGTAGGACGATAAGTATATCAAATTGAGGATGTGATAGTATCATGAACACCCTTGATATATATATATCAATATGCGATAATTCATGTCAAGAGAATGCAATTATTAAATAAAACAAAGACAAGGAGAAAACTGTATGAATCTAAACACAATTCCATTATCGATTTATTTCATAGTCATCCTCCTGCTATTGTGTGCAGGGGTGAAGGTTGCTAAAAAGGGAGAATTTTTTGATGATTTTCTAAGTCTTGATATTAGCAAAGGACTACAAGGTTTTGCAGCAGTGGCTATTATGTTGCACCATATGACGCAGACGGTTACCCAGTATGGTCAGCATGACAAAGGGCTGATTGGTATTATGAATGATAGCGGGGTGCTGTTTACAGGTATGTTTTTCTTCTTTTCGGGATATGGCTTATATACAAGCTTTATGAAAAAGGAAGATTATCTAAAAGGATTTTTGAAAAAGAGACTACCGGTTGTTTTGATTCCGTTTTATTCAGCCAACATTATATTTGTAATTGCGAGTCTTGTACTTGGTCAGAAAATGAGCGTTGGAGAATTCTTCTTACATATCAGTGGTCTTGTGTTACTGAATACGCAGATGTGGTATATTGTAGAAATTGTAATTTTATATCTGCTCTTTTATGTGATTTTCAAATTTATCAAAAAACAGAAGGTTGCATTTCCTGTGATGGCAGCAGTTATGCTTGTTATGACTGCGGGCAGTCTGCTCCTTGGACATGACTCCCAGTATGGCGGTGGTGTATGGTTTAAAGGTGAATGGTGGTACAATACAACATGGCTGTTCTTTGTGGGAATGGTCATTGCAAGATATTTAAAAGATATTACTGCATTTGTGAAAAAGTGTTATGTGATTTTACTTCCAGTGGGTATAGTATTGGTTGTAGTTATGTACCAGGCAACTCTTTATATGATTCGCCATGTTGGTTATTGGAAAGAATATGAAGGGTATCCAGGATATAAAGAAAAGCTGCTGACCTGCTTGGTGCAGAGTCCAACGGTTATGGTGTTTGTACTTGTATTTCTGATGCTTACCATGAAAGTGCAGTTTCACAATAGGGCGCTTAAATTTTTAGGTAAAATTGCAATTGAATTGTATCTAATACATAATATTTTTATCTTACATCTGACAAATGTTATCAAAGCAGATATTTTATTCTATCTGGCAGTATATGTAGGTGGAATTGTTTTGGCAACAGCAATCCATTATATGGATCAATGGCTCATAAAAAAGATATGCAAAAAGTAGATTAGATAGTTAAAGGGGACGCATCCCATTTCCTTTTGGCAAAGTACACAAAATATCATATTTTGTGAATTTTACTAAAAGAAAATGGATGCGTCCCCTTCGAGACACTAATCGAAGACCTAATTTTCTTCATAAGTGCCGCTGAGTACAACGCGGTTTTTGCCAGTACGCTTTGCGTGATACAACGCGGTATCTGCATTCTCAAAAAACTTGCTGCCGCTTTCATATTTCTTATCATAAATTGCAGCGCCAATACTTAATGTAAAATGTCTTACGCCTTCTGCTGTCTGAAAATCGAAGTTTTCAAATCTGCATGAAAATGTAGACAGTGTTGTAAAAGGCTACAATGATATTAATGAGATTACCAATTCTTTAGTTAGTGCATCTGCGCAGTAACAGAAATCAGAAGGGGAAAAAATGGAATTAAGAGAAACAATTTTACAAGGAACAATACAAGCATATAACCAAAAAGGGCTAAAATTCACAATGGATGATATTGCAGGTATTCTTAGCATTAGTAAGAAAACAATTTATACAGTGTTTAAGGATAAAGAGGATCTGTTCCTTGCGATGGTAGATTATCTCTTCGATACAATCAAAGAGGCAGAGCAACGTGTTGTGGAAAACCCGACAATGCCAATCTTAGACAAGATACGTGCCATTCTTGGGGTTATGCCAGAGGTGTATCAGGACATCGATTTTAGACATTTGCATAGTTTGAAAGACAAATATCCTAAGATTTATGCGCAAGTAGAAAAAAGACTGGAAACAGGCTGGGAGACAACAATTATGCTGATAGAGCGTGGAATCGAAGAAGGTGTTATCAGACCAATCAAGATTCCGATTTTAAAGATGATGTTGGAAGCGTCGCTGGAGCAGTTTTTTCAGAGAGATATATTGATAGAGAATAAGATATCTTATGCAGAGGGATTAAATGAAGTAGTTGAAATTCTTGTAGATGGAATTGCAGTACGTTAAAGAGATGGGAGAAGTCATGGAGAAGCGTATTTATTTAAACAAGGGATGGCGGTTTTGTGAAAAGTATGATGCCGCAATTACAAAACTGGATTTTGATGATAGCAAAATGGAAGAAATTAGACTTCCGCATACATGCAAAGAAACACCATTTCATTACTTTGATGAACATATTTACCAGATGATTAGTGCTTACCGCAAGAAACTGAATGTGCCAAAGAGCTGGTGTGGACAGAGTGTAATTTTAACATTAGATGCAGTAGGACATGAAAGTGAAGTATTTCTAAATGGTGAAAAGATAGGAGAACATCACTGTGGTTACACAGCTTTTTCCATCGATTTAAGTGATAAACTTCGTTACGGGGAAGAAAATGTACTCACTGTCAAGGTAGACAGCAGGGAAAGCATAAACGTTCCACCATTTGGATATGTAATTGACTATATGACATATGGTGGAATATACAGAGATGTGTACCTTGACATTAAAAATCCCAATCATTTGACAGATGTCTTCTTACATTCTGAAATTGGAAGCAATGCCTCAGATGTAACATTACATTCGAAGATTCAGATGAAGAAAGAAGATGAAAACCTGTTGCTCCGTCAGTACATCCGTAAAAAACAGGAAGGCGACTTTGAACTGTTAAAAGAGTATACAGTTCAAAATCAGCAGACAGAAATAGAAGTACAGTGTCAGGTAAGTAACATTTCACTGTGGGAAATAGAAAATCCTGGATTATATGAAATCAAAACAGAGCTTGTAAAAGCAGATAACGTATTAGATGAAAAGGTAATCGTATTTGGTTTTAGAAAAGCAGAATTTTTAAAAGACGGATTTTATTTAAATAATAGAAAAGTGAAAATCCGTGGACTCAATCGACATCAGAGTTATCCATATGTTGGCTATGCGATGCCAAAATCTATGCAGTGTATGGACGCAGACATCCTAAAGAATGAACTAGGACTCAACGCAGTACGTACATCTCATTATCCGCAGTCACATTATTTCTTAGACAGATGTGATGAAATCGGACTTTTCGTATTTACAGAGATGCCGGGATGGCAGCATATTGGCAATGCAGAGTGGAAAGCACAGGCAGTCGAAAATGTCAAAGAAATGGTAATACAGTATCGCAATCATCCATCGATTATCTTATGGGGTGTTCGTATTAATGAATCTCAGGATGATGACGAGTTTTATGCTAGAACCAATGCGGCAGCAAAAGCACTTGACCCATACAGACAGACTGGTGGAGTAAGAGCACATAAAAAGAGCAGCCTATTAGAAGATGTATATACATATAATGACTTCTCGCATGATGGTAATACAAACGGATGCGAACCTAAGAAAAATGTCACATCGAATATAGAAAAACCATATCTGGTTAGTGAATACAACGGTCATATGTATCCGACTAAAGCATTTGACTGGGAAGAACACAGAGTGGAACACGCAATACGTCATGCCAATGTATTAAATGCGGTAGCAGGAGAAGAGGACATTGCGGGATGCTTTGGATGGTGTATGACAGACTACAATACACACAAAGATTTTGGAAGTGGTGACAGAATTTGTTATCACGGTGTTATGGATATGTTCCGTAACCCAAAACTTGCGGCTGATATTTATGCGTGCCAGCAAGAAAAAAATACAGTCCTTTCCTTGAGTTCTACTATGGACATTGGAGAACATCCGGGATGTAACCGTGGAAAGACATGGATTTATACGAACGCAGACAGCGTTAAGATGTATAAAAACGATAGATTTATTAAGGAATACAAGAGAGAAGATTCCTGCTATACAAATATGGCGCATGGACCGATTCTTATTGATGATTTTATCGGTGATGCCATTGTAAAGAGTGGGGAATTTAAACAAAAACAGGCAGAAGAAATAACGGAAGCACTTAATTTAACAGCGAGATATGGACTTTCCAATCTGCCCAAAAAAGTAGTGCTGATAGCACTGAAAATGATGCTTGTATATCGTATGAAACCAACAGAAGCTGTTGTGTTATTCAACCGCTATATTGGTGACTGGGGTGGAACTTCAACTGTGTACCGCTTTGAAGCAATCAAGGATGGAAAAACAGTACAGACAGTCGTAAAAGAGCCAATGACGAAAATGCACTTATGGGCAGAGGCGGATCACACAAGTCTGGTGGAGGATCATACATATGATGTGGCAGCAGTTAGAATCCGTGTACTTGATGAGAACAACAATCTCTTAAACTTCTTCCATGAACCAGTGACACTTCAGACAGAAGGTCCAATAGAATTAATTGGTGATTCGGTTGTATCATTCAAAGGTGGTATGACAGGTACTTATCTAAAGACAACTGGCGAAGAAGGAAAAGCAGCATTAATTATCAAAACAGCACAGGCAAAAGAGGTAAGAATAGATTTTACGGTAAGCAAGAGCAAAGACGTAACAATCATGTAAATAGACTATATGTGGAGAGAGGGTATATCAATGAAAGACAAATCAAAAGTAATTTTTGGTAATGTATTGACAAGTAGTGTTTACAATAAAGCGGTAAAAACGCAAAAGAAAAACATCAAAAAATTTGGTGATGACAAAGACGTTTCTTATCCAGTAAACATTCAGAAAAACGAACACATCGGAGACTTACTTGGTGTTATGGATGTACAGGTGTTAGAGAAGGGAAAAGCAGCATCCGGAGAATTTGACAGAGAAAAAGGCATTATTGTAGGAAATATCCGTATGGGATTCGGACATTATCGTATCTCAATGGCAATTGCATCAGCAGCAAAATCAATGGGATATACACCATATTGGATGGACCTAAATTCTTACAAACATACGACATGTACAAAAGTAATTAGCGCACAGAATGATTTATATTCTCTTGGTTCAAGAATCTCAGGAAAGAGCAAGCTGTTTAATAAACTTGTATGGGAGCCAATGAATTATGAAGGCTTCCGTAAATTAAGCTATAATGCAGCTGATCAGAAGAATGCAGAGTTGATGGCACCGGTATATGCAAATGTACCAAAAGATATTCCAGTTGTAGCAACTCATGTGTGGCCAGCACAGGCGGCAATTCATGCAGGTATGAAAAATGTAGTAAATGCAATTCCAGATAACTGGCCAATGGCACTTCACTTTGCAGAGGGAAGTCTTCATACGGTACAGACGCATTTTGCATATCAGGGCTACCGCATCTGTAATGGTATGCAGGGCAAAGATGTGTTAAATCCAATGCCAGCAGAAGATTTGTTATATACAGGTCATTACATTGACCATGAGCTTGTAAGCAATATTGAAGCTGACTGCGCAGCAAGAAAGAGCCGCAAAGAAAAAGGAGAGCCAATGCGTTTCCTTCTTACAATTGGTGGTGCTGGCGCACAAAAAGAAATTTTTGCAGCAATTATCAAAGAATTGCTTCCAGCTATTGTGAAAAAAGAAGCTGCTCTCTATGTTAACGTAGGTGATTATAAAAACGTATGGGATGATTTGCTAAAAGAAATTCCAGGTCTGGCATCAGCATCAACAGAACATTTTGATGACTGGGGCAAGACACAGAAATTCTGTGAAGCCGCACTGACAGGTCCAGTTACTGGTGTACATGGTTTCTATCATGCAAATATTTTTGAAGCAGTGTACTGTACAAACCTCTTAATGAGAAGCTGTGATGTGCTTGTAACAAAACCAAGTGAACTTGCTTTCTATCCAGTTCCAAAACTGTTCATCAAGAGAGTTGGTGGACACGAACAATGGGGTGCAATCCATTCAGCAGAAATTGGTGATGGTACATTAGAATGCGCAGATACACCACATACATTACAGATGATTGATCTCTTCATGAAAGAGAAAACGCTGTTGTGCGATATGTGTGATGCCATCGTGAAAAACAAAGAAGCTGGTATTTATGATGGTGCATACAAAGTAGTAGAACTGGCTAATAAGATGCGAAATGCGTAGGATACAGAGTGTATCAGTTGCACATGTAAACATATGGAACGCAGATTATTAAAAGCAGGCGGAAGGAGAAAAGAACAATGAAATTATCAATGAAAGAAAAAGTTTCTTATGGTTTGGGAGCTGTCGGAAAAGACATGGTATACATGCTCTCAGCAAGTTATATTTTATATTACTATCAGGATATTCTCGGTGTAAGCGCCGCAGCAATGGGTGCAATCTTACTTGCGGCACGAGTATTTGACGCATTTAACGACCCAATTATGGGTGTTGTAGTAGCCAAAACAAAGACAAAATGGGGCAAATTTCGTCCGTGGCTTATGCTTGGTACGATTACAAATGCGATTATCTTAGTACTAATGTTTTCAGCACCTCCAGCACTAACCGGTGGCGGCTTGGTTGCATACGCGGCAGTTACTTATATTCTTTGGGGTGTTACATACACTATGATGGATATTCCTTACTGGTCAATGGTTCCGGCTTTTACACAAAGTGGTAAGGATCGTGAAAGTTTATCTGCATTGGCTCGTTCCTGTGCAGGTGTAGGTTCTGCTGTTATTTCTATTATCACAGTTATGGCAGTATCTGCATTGGGTCATTTAGGTGGCGGTACAGACGCAACATATGAGCGTCTTGGTTATAGCAGACTTGCGATGATTGTTGCAGCAATCTTTGTAGCATTTATTTGCATTACATGTTTGGTTATCTCAATTGTAGCAGTAAACACAGCATTATATATTACATCAAACCTTGTAATTTATTTCTTTAAATATGATTTTAGTCCAGCGCAGTGGGAAGGAAATTATACTTTATTTAATACAGCAGGCGGTGGATTCCAGATTCTTGCCATGATGCTTTTATTCCCAATGCTTCGTAAATTTATGAGTACAATGAAGATTTTCTACACATGCTTTGGGATGGCATTTGCAGGATACGCAGTTCTTCTTGTATTATCCTTTACAGGAACAACGAACGTAGTATTATTACTGATTCCAGCATTTTTAATTATGGCTGCGATTGGTATGTTAAATGTAATCGTTACTGTATTCTTAGCAAATACAGTTGATTATGGCGAATACAAGAACAATCGCCGTGATGAGTCTGTTATCTTCTCAATGCAGACTTTTGTAGTAAAATTGGCATCTGGTGTGTCTGCATTTATTGCTGGTCTGGTATTACAGGTATTCCATATCAGTGAAACAGAAATTGGAGCAGGGGTATTGGCAGAAAGTTCAAGACTTGGACTTCGTATGTCTATGACAATCATTCCAATTGTGATTTTACTTGTTGGTGTAATTATATTTAAGATGAAATATATTTTAACAGATGAAAAATTACAAGAATTGACAGATATCATAAAAGCTAGACGTGCATAGAGGTACGTAGCAAGGGGGAAAGCATGATACAAAGATATAATCAGTGTTTTGTACTGAATACAGCAAATACGACTTATTCTTTTCAAGTCATGGAGACGGGGCATTTACAGCACCTTTATTATGGGCGTAAAATTACCATTTGTTCAGAAGAGTCGGCACAGGCATTGGTAGAGAAGCAGGCTTTTGCACCGGGTAATTTGAATGTATATGATGATGAACATAAAAACTTTTCCCTTGAGGACATCCGTTTAGAGATGTCCTCTTATGGAAAAGGCGATATTCGCGAGCCGTTTATTGAAGTTGTGCATGCAGATGGCAGCTATACTTCGGATTTTCTATTTGAAAAAGCAGAAATTCGGGAAGGAAAAACAGAGTTTACTACATTACCAGGTTCTTATGATGAAGAAGGAAAAGTAGAAGAACTTTGTGTGACATTGCGTGATAAAGAGTATGATTTGACTCTTGAGTTATATTATAATGTGTATCCAGATTGTGACGTTATTACAAGAAGAGCAAAACTCTTAAATGACAGCGGCGAAACTGTAAAATTATTAAGATTGCTTAGTATGCAGATTGATTTTGATACACCAGACTATGTGTTTACAACATTTAATGGGGCATGGGCAAGAGAGATGAGACGCAATGATGTGCGTGTAACTGCTGGAAAGCATGTGAATTCTTCTTACACGGGAACCTCTTCGAATCGTTCTAATCCATTTGTCATGTTAAGTAAAGCAGAGACATCAGAAGATTATGGCGAGTGCTATGGTTTTAACTTGATATATAGCGGAAACCATTATGAAGCAGTAGAAGTTAGTAGCTTTGGTAAGACGAGAATAGTAACTGGTATTAATCCACAGTCGTTCTGTTTTGTATTAGAGCCAGGCGAAAACTTTGAAACACCGGAGGCTGTGATGACATATTCCTGCAAGGGCTTTAATGGCATGAGTGGACATATGCATCAGTTTGTCAGGCAACACATTGTCAGAGGTGAATGGAAAAACAAAATAAGGCCAGTATTGTTAAATAGCTGGGAAGCATCTTATTTTGATATTAATGAAAGAAAATTATTGAATCTTGCCAAAGCAGGTAAGGATGCCGGAATTGAACTATTTGTTATGGATGATGGCTGGTTTGGTGAGAGAAATGACGATACCAGTTCTCTTGGCGACTGGGACGTGAATAAGAAAAAATTACCAGGTGGTATTGCAGGATTATGCGAGAAAGTAAAAGCGCTTGGTTTGGAACTTGGCATCTGGGTAGAGCCGGAGATGATTAATGTTAAGAGTCGTCTGTATGAAGCGCATCCTGACTGGGTATTGCAGATTCCAGGCAAAGGACATTCAGAAGGACGTAATCAAAGAATTCTGGACTTGACTAAGACAGAAGTTCAGGATTATGTGATTACAAAGATGAGTGAAGTATTTTCTTCGGCAGATATCGCTTATGTAAAGTGGGACATGAACCGTACCTTTACGGATTATTTTTCAGATTCTCTGCCTGCACAGCGTCAGGGAGAAGTCGCACACCGTTATATGATGGGCTTATACCGTTGTATGAAGGAACTGACAGAACGTTTTCCACATATTTTATTTGAAGGCTGTGCAGCAGGTGGTAACAGATTTGATTTAGGAATTCTTTGCTATTTTCCACAGATTTGGGCAAGTGATGATACAGATGCTCTGTGTCGTGCAGAGATTCAGAATGGGTATAGCTATGGTTATCCAATGTCGGTGGTAAGTGCGCATGTATCTTCCTGTCCGAATCATCAGACACTTCGTATTACACCATTAGAGACACGATTTAATGTTGCAAGTTTTGGTGTATGCGGATATGAATGTAATTTCTGCGATATGAAGAGTGAAGAAATTGAAATTATAAAACAGCAGATTGCACTTTACAAAGAGTGGAGAGAAGTACTGCAGACAGGTAATTTCTACAGAGGCAGAAGTTTTCGTGTGAATGGCAACTATAATGCAGGAAGCTGTCTGGAAAATGGTGAAGGAAATTGTATGGAATGGACCTGCGTATCACAGGATGGCAAAAAGGCAGTTGGTTTCTTAATGCAGAAACTTGTTGTACCAAACAGCAGGTACCATTATTACAAAGCCAAAGGACTTCTTCCAGATGCAGAATACCATTTTTACAATAGAGAATTAAAATACAATGTCAAAGAATTTGGTGATTTGGTCAATACAGTAGCACCTATCCATGTAAAACAAGATTCGTTGCTTCACAATATGATTGCAAAATTTGTGAAGATGGATGGAGAAAAAGAAGACCTACATGCATATGGCGATACACTGATGTATAATGGAGTACGCTTAAAACAAGCTTTTGCAGGTACAGGATATGATGACCAGGTACGTTATTTTCAGGATTTTGGCTCCCGTATTTATTTTATGGAAGCAGAGTAAGTAAATAATATGCCACAACTAAAATAGCAAGAAATAGCACGTTATATGCAGTGAAGATATACATATAGCGTCCGGAAGTATTTGGTGTGGATAAAGAGGCAGTCTGCGTGAGTGGGCTGCTTGTTTTGGTGTTGTGAATTGTAGTGGAAGATGTACTGATTGCTTTGGTGTAATATTTGTAAGAAATCAGACTGGCAAGGGAAGCAATGAGTGTTCCAAGTCCGCCTACATTCACACCGATTAAGAGTGGTGCAATTTCTGTTGTAAAGCCAGACAATAAAATGGCAGCAGGAACATTGCTGATGCACTGACTTGCCAACACACCGCTTGCAAATTCGTGTCCAGATATGATCTGTGATAACAGTGTATGTACTGCGGGAATATTCTTCATATTTCCAATAAAAATAAAGAAGCATACAAAGGTGAGCAGCAGAATGTAATCTACGCTATATAATACTTTCCTGTCTGTAAACAGCATAACGATAAAGACGATAGCAAGTACAAGTTGGAAAGGGAATATATGTAATACAACAAGAAGACAAAGTAGGAATAACCCTGTGTAGATAATAAGTTTACCCTTAGAAATGACACTTGTGTCATCTTCGTCTAATTCGATAGAAACGGCTTCTTTTGGAAATCTCCAGATTAAGATAGCAAGAAGCAGGAAGGAAATTGCTGTATAGGGAAGCAGCGTTAATACGAATTCTCCAAGATTCATTCCAGAAATAGTATATAGATACAGATTCTGTGGATTGCCAAGTGGAGTCAGCATGCTTCCTAAATTGGCAGCAATGGTTTCAAGTACTATTAAGAGAATCAGTTTATCATTTCTGTGAATCATATTCAGAATTAAAATGGTAAATGGGACAAATGTAATGAGTGCAACGTCATTAGTAATGACCATAGAAGAAAAAAAGCACAGGAAAACCAACACAGCAGCAAGCGAACGTATAGAAGCTGCTTTGTTTAATAAAGTTTTCCCGAGCTTATGAAAAAATCCAATGTTGGAATAACCGCCAATCACTGTCATCAGACAGAAAAGTAGTGCTAGTACACGAAAATCAATATAGCCGATATATTCTGCGCTTGGTTGAACAAAAAAGCAGGAAATAACTGCTAATATGAGCGAGATTGTAAATACGGCGTCCTGTTTGAAAAAGTGGATGAATTTCTTGTACATAGTGTATACTCCTTTGCGTCTGATGGAATGCATTCTCGTCCGGCTTGCGCCTTAGATAGTATACACTTATGCAAAGCGTTAAGCAAGAACGAGAATAAGACATTCTTGAAAATTACTCTGCCTTTTTATCTACTAAATTGCAAATTGCAGAAATAGCGCCAGATAATACACCTGCAACAGGCCAAATAATCCAGCTTCTGCCCCAGTCGAATGTCCAGAAGGAATATCCAAGATAGATGCAGGTAATGATAGGCCAGTAGATTGCCTGTACTTTGTCATTTAAGGTTTTTGTTTTTGATTTATTTGCAAACTTGCCTTCTCCTAAAAGTGACTGATAGCTTTCTTTTCTCTCATCAGCAACAATGCAAAGGAATGTAGCAATGCTGACAAGAATGAGTGTAAGAACAACTGCGCAAGCACCGGTAAAGCCGTTTACTGATGTCATAATGCCCAAAATGATGACAGGGATTACAGAGATAATATAAAGCATAACACCGATGGTCATATACAGTGTGTTAGTTGTTTTTGTGACTTCCTGTTCTTTTTTAACAAACTGCTGTGTTTGATAATCAAGTTGTACAGGTTCTTTTTTTATGTATTTGAAATTCTCTGTAAAAGAATCATTCATAATGAAAATAGCAACAGCAATAGCAATAATAGCAAGAAGAAGTACGATGCCAATTGTTCCTAAAATATTTTCGTTATAAGTACCTATTTCTGTCAAACCACCTAGAATCAGAAGTGGTACTGGACAAAGAATACATAGCATAACACCGAGTGCAGTACGGATGCCACTTTTGTTACAAATATCAATATAGCGTTTGGCATCATCCAAACTTACCTTTTTGGTTGCGGAAGGAACTTCGCCTGTTATATATTGCTGGAGTCCGAGTGTGGATGCAAGCTCTTCTAGATTGCCGAATTCGGAAATAACAATACCAACTGCTTCGTTTTCGCTTTTTCCTTCGGATTTTAATTCATTGTATTTGTCTTCCATCATAGATAAAAGCTCTGCTTTTGCTTTGGATACTTCGTGTGTATCAGGTAAGTGCATAAACATGTTTTCTAAATACGTTTTAATAGTCTCCATAAATCATTTCTCCTCTAACTTTGTTTGATAAATTTTTCAACAACCTGTTTTGTGATTTCCCATTCGTTACATTTTTCCTCGTAGTATTTCCGACCGGCACTGGTAATACGGTAATACGTTCTTCTCTTTCCGTTTGTCTCATCTCCGTAAAAGGACTCAATATATCCGTTTGTCTCTAAACGTGAGAAAGCGGAATATAGAGTTGTTTCTTTGATGATGTACATTTCGTCAGATAAAGTACGTATCTGTTTGGAAATCTCGTAACCATAGGATGGCTCTTCTAACAGTAAATAAAGAATAATTGTATCGTTGTAACCGCGTATTACATCGCTACTAATCATGCAATCCATCCCTTCTTATTTAGTTTGTGTGAAACTTGCAGAGCATGTTTCTTGGTCCAATAAGACGACTTGTGAAACGCGCCGACGTTTGGAACTTTGACTATAACGTCTGTAGTAGTACGTCTGTCGTAGTAAAATCACTGTAACACAATTACTACGACAGGTCAAGTAATTTTTGAAAAAATTTTTTGAACTGCAAAATAATAAATATTATACTTGACAATAAATCCATAATATCGTAAAATTTATACGTTCGTGAGGACATACATATATGCCCAGATAGCTCAGTTGGTAGAGCA
>JAFUQM010000029.1 GCA_017472325.1 Lachnospiraceae bacterium | reverse complement strand
ATCCAAGGTTCCGTGCTGGCTCATTACCTTTAAGCGACACGCCTGTGATAAGGATGGTGTACACTGTTCCAAATCCATAATGGCATGAAGCTCGTACTGCTCCTCTTCCTTTAGATAAGAAAGCTCCACAGCTACAGTAAAAGCAATTTTTCCTTCGTCCACCATAATCAGAATCTTAGGGATAAGATTGGTAAGGCGGATATAACGGGCAATCTGTCTCTGACTTTCACCTAACTGCATTGCAAGCTGTTTATTAGAATCAATAGGTGTTTGTTCAATTTCTTCATTCGTCACTTGCCATCTGCCGTTCTCATCATATCCGCATCCCACCTTTGCAAGAGACAGTGTTGGATTTTCTACTGACTTTTTGCCAACTTGGCAAGAAGTTAAATCCGTCCTCTTCCCCTGCTGTTTCATCGCCTCCAGCTTCATCTTATAAGCAAAAGCCTTCTCACTTGGCTTGATATGTTCCCTCTGCAAATTGCTATCTACCATAGCAATCACAGCCTCATTATCATCCATTTCCACAATCATTACAGGAACCTCTGAAAGCCCTGCCCAGTTACAGGCTGCTTTCCTACGATGCCCGGCAATAATCTCATACCCATCTCCATACGGATTGGCACGAACAATTAACGGAACCAGTACTCCCTTATCCTCAATGCTCTTTGCCAGTTCAAACAACGCAGTATCTTCTACAACACGAAAGGGATGTTCCTTAAAGTCGTGTAAATCGCTGATTTTGACGTTTCCCAAACTGACACCATGGTCGTCACCCCATGATGGATACATTTCCTTTGTTTCTCTCATTCTCGCATTCCTCCATTCTGAAATCTTAGATATGAAAGCTGACAAAAGAAAGAAGACCGCCTGCTTTCACATCCAAAGATGTTGAAAACAAACGGTCTTGCGACTCTTTTAATATTTAGTTGTTGATGTTCCGAAATCTATCGCCATATACCTCGATTACGCTACGCTTCAACTCGGTCACGGGCATTCGCCCTATAAGTCCTTTCGCATTGATACACTTATGTGAGCAAGCTCCCATCGTGTATCATGCTCAGTCCTTGCATGGCTCATCACTTTCGTGCAAATTGTGAACTGTAGATTTTTGTGTCCACTCATACCAGTTCCATAACTACTAAAACTTTAATCTCGTGAGAAATCTCCTTTTTCCGTCCAAAATTGCTCTGTCCAGAAAACTTAAAAACTCTCGCAAAGTGCGTAAACTCAAGGATTTCTACATATCCACCCTTTGTAGACATGCGACGGTCTCCACATGTCCAGTCATCGGGAACATGTCGCAGCCTCTTACCTTCTTCAACTCATATCCGCCATCGCACAGCACGCGCAAATCCCTTGCCAATGTTGCAGAATCACAACTTACATATACAATTCTCTCTGGCTTCATCTTGAGCATCGTCTCCAGACACTTCTCATCACAGCCCTTGCGTGGTGGGTCTACGACAATTACGTCCGCGTAGATACCCTCCTTCTCATAAAGCTCTGGTAAAACCTCTTCTGCTTTCCCAACATAAAACTGCGCGTTGTCAATTCCATTTCTCTTCGCATTCTCTCTGGCATCACAGATTGCCTGCTCTACAATCTCGACACCATATACCATTTTTGCATCCTGCGCAAGAAATAACGAAATCGTGCCAATACCGCAATATAAATCCCACACTGTTTCAGTTCCAGTCAACCCCGCGTAAGACAATGCCATACTGTATAACTTCTCTGTCTGCACAGGATTTACCTGATAAAAAGAAAGCGGAGAGATATGATAAGAAATTTTTCTACCACTTGCAACAAACTCATTCTGCATATCCACTTTACTATCCTTGTTAGTCGCACAATCGCAAGGTACATCCTTCACATAATGCATCTGAATTTCATCTGCAATTGTATCCTTCCCCCACAGGGTGCGGATTTCATTTCCCATAATCACATTCGTGCGTTCTTTGTTTACACTAATAGAAATAGATGCCACTCCTGTCACATTCTTTATCATATGAATAAATTCCAGCTCTGCTGGAAGTGATTTCCCATTGATAACCAGACAGACCATAATCTCGCCTGTAGTAAAACCTTTACGAATCAATACATGACGCACCAGCCCCCTGCCAGTCGTTTCATTGTAAGCTGACACATGATACTGACGCATATAGGCAAGTACCAGCTCCAATATTTCTTTATTCTCTTCTACACCGAGCGCACAATCCGTGTTGGCTATAATCGAATGTGTCCTGCCCGCATAGAATCCCGCGATCAGATTACCTTCTTTATCTGTTCCAATCGGAAACTGCGCCTTATTACGATAATGATATGGCTCCTCCATACCAACAATCGGTTCCATAATCTGGTCGATAAAGGGCTCTTCAAACTTACCAATTCTAATCAGATTATTTTTGATTTTATTCTGCTTAAACTCTAACTGCTTCTCATACGACAATGCCTGAATCTGACACCCTCCACACTGTCTGTGATATGCACACTTTGGCTTTATGCGAAAAGAAGAAGGTGTCAATACCTTCTCCAATCTTGCAAATGCATAATTTTTCATTACCTTCATGACTTTGGCTTCTACTACATCACCAATCAACGCATCCTTAATAAACAGCGCAAAACCATCTATTTTTCCAATGCCCTCACCGTCATGCCCCATATCTGTAATTTCTACTGTAACAATATCATTTTTCTTATATTCCATACCAATCCTCTGTTTCTAAGAAACTTGCAAACAGGTTTACATAACGCAAATCATATTCACATTTAATCTACTTTCGTTCTTCTTACATTTGACTCAAACAATCTATTATAACCTAGCCATCCCTGCTCATTTGTATTCTCAAGCAGTTCAGCAAATGTCTGCATCTTTGCATCTGTATTATCTGCAAAATTCAATGCCACTGCTTCGACAATCGCCGGTTTCTTAGGGGAGCCATACTCAAATTCACCATGATGTGACAAAATACAATGCTTGAGCTCACCTGCAAGCACAGCCGGAAATCCATCAATTCTGCGAATCACTTCTCCCACCATTTCTGTACCAATAACAATATGTCCTAATAACTGACCATCATCTGTATAATCATTTTCTGGGAAAAGAGAAAGTTCCCTTGTCTTTCCAATATCGTGACAAATTGCTGCTGCAAGCAACAAGTCACGATTTAGCAAAGAATATGTACTGCAATAATAATTGCACAATTTTGTCACACTAAGTGTATGCTCTAATAATCCTCCAACAAATCCATGATGCACAGATTTTGCTGCAGAAGACTGTTTAAATGCCTTTATAAAATCTTCATTTTTTACAAACAACTCCTGTAACATCGCCTTTAAATATCGATTTCCAATGCTGTCAATAAAGGAAAGCAATTCCTTATACATGACATCAATGTCATGTTTACTCACTGGAAGATAGTCCGCCGGAACATATTCTCCCTCTCTGCAGCGACGTACTCTTTTTACGTTGACCTGAAGCGCCCCCTGAAAACTTGTAATCTCTCCATACACTTCAATGTAATCCAGTGTATCAAATTCCTCAATTCCTGCACTGTTTGGATCCCAGACCTTAGCATCAATCGTTCCTGTTTTATCCTGCAAAATAACATTATCATATTGTTTTCCATTTTTGGTTACCGCAGACTGCTTATGCTTACACAGATAAATATCAAAAACGCGGTCTCCCTCTCTATAATCCTTAATATACTTCATAAATATCTCCTTCCGTTACTGCAATACTGCAGGTGTCACTTCAATCTCAACTTCTTTATATTCTTCTGCTACCTGTCTTTTCACAGTGACCATAACCGGTGTTTCTGGTGTCAGCTTATGTAATGTACTAATATATTCTCCATAAGAAGTGATATCCGTTTCTCCAATCCGCACAATAATATCACCACTCTGTATGCCTACCTGCATTGCTGGTGAATCCATTTCAATAGAAGTTACATATGCACCAAGCGGCACATTCAGATTCGTATATGCCTCCCATGTCACATCTGTTCCATAAATACCAAAATATGCTTTATCCTGCTCGTTTGATAGCATCTCCACTGTTTTCTTCAGTTCCGAAATACCAATGGCTGACAGAAGATTTTCCATATCTGCACTATTGTATTGCATATTCACAATTCCTATGACTCTTCCCTTAGTTGTCACAAGAACACCACCTGCACTTTTACTTGCATACATATCCGTTGTCAACAGTTTATAAGAAGAATCCACAAGATTCAGTGTCGTTCCTGTCGAAGTAATCGTTCCATATAAGATAGAATTGCTAGTTCCAAGTGGACTTCCAAGCGCAATTACCGGAGTCCCTACAAGATTGGAGGCATTAGAATTACCAAGCGCTGCCACAGCAATATTTTCTTTTGTCTCATTTGACAGCTGATTACTCATCACGGTAATTACCGCCAGTCCTGTCACTGGATCCACCTTCCGAATCTCAGCAGTTGCCTGCGTTCCATCAGCAAAAGCAACACTGATACTCTCCGCATCTTTCAGCCTGCTGCCATCTGTCACAACGAAATATTCTCTGCCATTCTCTGCTATGATAAATCCCGCCGAACGTCCTTTACTCTCAAATGTATCATCAAACCAGTCAACGTTTGACGTCACACCCGTGACTGTTACAACCGATTTAGATACTTCTTTGGCTGTTGCATACAGTTTATCATATAACATCTGATAATCTTCGATTTCCAGCTCCTTCGTCTGCGTTACAATCGTTGGCTGCTGTATCTGCGCCTCAGCATTTTCCGACTCTTCTGTGATAAGCATATCCTCTGGCAACATCTCTTCTGTATCTTCTGGAAATTCAATTGCCTGTGGCGTTTCTTCAGGATAGAGCCAGTTACTAATTAATGGCTCTAGCACAAGAAATGTCAGACATGCTATCATGCCAAAAATCACTGCCATAGATGCAGTGATTAATGTTCTGCGAATCAGCTTCCTTTTATTCAAAGGGCGTTCTTTAATTTGCTCCTTCATAAATACAAAATCCTGTATCGGTTTTTCATGTTCATTCGGTACAAAATCACTCATAAAATAACTCCTTTTTCAATTATTTAAGTATATCTGATACGCCCCCTCTTGTAAAGAAAGGAAGTTGTATTTGACAATAGAATTTTTACAAATAGTATGGTATCATAAACACAATACGCGGCAGTCTCTATCACCGCAAATCCGAATGAGAAATCATTTTTATGAGAACATATTGAAATATAGAAAACATATAGAACAAGGAACACATTTATGAACGAAAAAGTATTACAAGTTTTAGAATACCATAAAATTATAGATATGCTTTCTGCATGCGCATCCTCAGAGCCAGGAAAAACCATGTGTCATAGCTTAAAACCATCCTGTGACCTGGAAGAGATTACGGCTGCACAGACAGAAACGTCCGATGCACTTTCCCGTTTATTTAAAAAAGACAGGATTTCTTTTTCTGGCAATAAGCCTGTTCTTGGTATGGTAAAGGCACTTGAAATTGGCAGTTCCCTTTCCGCTGGTGAACTGCTTAGTATTGCTTCCCTTTTAGAATGCACAAACCGCATCAAAGCATATGGAAGAAGTGAAAAGGATGATGCACCAGCAGATTCTCTGACAGCCTATTTTGACATGTTGGAACCAGTAACAACACTTTCCAACGAAATCAGACGCTGTATCATTTCCGAAGAAGAAATTGCAGATGACGCCAGCAGCACATTAAAGCATATCCGCAGAAGCATTCTGTTAACCAACGATAAAATCCATTCCCAATTAAACAATATGGTAAATGGTTCTTATCGCACATATCTACAGGATGCAGTCATTACAATGCGCGGTAACCGCTACTGTATTCCTGTCAAAGCAGAATACAAATCGCAGGTACCGGGTATGGTACACGACCAGTCCTCCAGTGGCTCTACCTTCTTTATTGAGCCTACGGCAGTTGTCAACTTAAATAATGAGTTAAAGGAACTTGCCATCAAAGAACAGGAAGAAATTGAAATTATTCTCTCCACCTTGAGCGTACAGGCTTCCGAATATACAGACCAACTAATGTGCAATCATAAAACTCTGACAACGTTAGATTTTATTTTTGCCAAGGCATTGCTTGCCATGCAGCAAAATGCCACAAAGCCACTATTTAACACAGACAAGATCATTTCCATCAGAAAAGGGCGCCATCCTCTGCTTGATAAGAAAAAAGTTGTTCCTATCGATATCCATCTTGGCAAGGATTTTGACCTGTTGATTGTCACAGGTCCAAACACTGGTGGTAAAACTGTATCGTTAAAAACAGTCGGTTTATTTACCTTAATGGGGCAGGCAGGACTTCACATTCCCGCACTCGACCGCTCACAATTAAGCATTTTCACAGAAGTGTATGCGGATATCGGTGATGAACAGAGCATCGAGCAAAGTCTGAGTACCTTCTCTTCTCATATGACAAATATTGTTAAAATATTACAAAAGGCAGACGAGAATTCTCTCTGTCTATTTGACGAGCTTGGCGCGGGAACAGACCCGACCGAAGGTGCCGCACTGGCAATTGCCATTTTAGAAAGTCTGCACCATCGCGGCATCCGCACAATGGCTACTACCCATTACAGCGAATTAAAGGTATATGCACTATCTACTGACTTTGTCGAAAACGCCTGCTGTGAATTTGATGTTGAAACACTTAGTCCAACCTACCGCCTGTTAATCGGTATCCCTGGAAAAAGTAATGCATTTGCAATATCTTCCAGACTGGGCCTGTCTGATGACATCATCAATGCTGCCAAAGAACATATCAGCGAAGACAAAGAAAGCTTTGAAGATTTGTTGACTGATTTGGAACAAAGCCGCGTTACAATTGAAAATGAGCGTTTAGAAATTGCCCGCTACAAAGAAGAAATTAAAACATTACAAGAAAGATTAAAAGCTAAAAACGAGAAGATAGATCAGTCCAAAGACCGCATTATCAGAGAAGCAAACGAAAAAGCCCGCGAGATTTTACAGGAAGCAAAGGAAACGGCAGATGAAACAATTCGCACTATGCAAAAAGCTAACTCTGGCACTTCCATGAAAGATTTGGAAAAATCCAGACAGAAACTTCGCACTAAAATTTCTGAGAAAAATGAGAAGCTAACACTTCGTTCCAACCAACCTGCAGGCAAACAATTAAAAGCATCGCAGCTTCATCTTGGTGATGCTGTTAAAATTCTCTCAATGGGATTAAAAGGAACTGTAAACTCTCTTCCAGACCAAAAAGGCAACTTGTTCGTCCAGTGCGGTATTATGCGTTCTCAGGTTAACATCAAAGACCTTATTTTAATTGACGAAACCCCCGTTACATCTGCACAGAAGAAATTTTCTTCTACAAGCAAAAGCAAGATGTCTAAATCCGCTACGATTTCAACTGAAATCAATCTGCTTGGCATGACAGTAGATGAAGCCTTATCTGTACTAGACAAATATCTGGATGATGCTTATTTATCGCACCTTCCTAGTGTACGTATTGTACACGGCAAAGGCACTGGCGCACTGCGTCAGGCAGTACAGAACCACTTAAAACGCATCAAGTATGTTGACTCCTACCGCCTCGGTGAATTCGGAGAAGGTGACGCAGGTGTCACAATTGCAACATTCAAATAATAAAGGAGAATGCTATGGTAACAAGACAGAAAATTTTAATTGTAGATGATGATGAGAATATTGCTGAGTTGATTTCTCTTTATTTGACAAAAGAATGTTTTGAAACAATGATTGTAAACGATGGAGAAACAGCCTTGTCTGCTGTAGAGAGTTTTGCGCCTAACCTAATTCTGCTTGATTTAATGCTCCCAGGTATTGATGGTTATCAAGTATGTCGTGAAGTGCGCGCCAAATACGTAACTCCAATTATTATGCTTTCTGCCAAAGGTGAGATTTTTGATAAAGTACTCGGTCTGGAACTTGGAGCTGATGATTACATGGAAAAACCATTTGATTCCAAAGAGTTAGTTGCCAGAGTAAAAGCAGTACTGCGCCGCTACAAGCAATCCGCTTCACCTATACCAGAAAGCAATGTCAAGGTCGTAGAATATCCTGACCTTGTTATTAACCAGACCAATTACTCCGTCATGTACATGGGCAAACCAATAGATATGCCGCCAAAAGAACTGGAATTATTATATTTCCTTGCAGCATCACCAAACCATGTATTTACAAGGGAGCAGCTCCTTGACCAAATCTGGGGCTACGAATATATCGGTGACACCCGAACAGTAGACGTGCATATCAAACGTTTACGTGAAAAAATCAAAGACCATACTTCGTGGAAAATCTCCACTATCTGGGGAATTGGTTATAAATTCGAGGTAAGATAATGAGAAAAACTCTCTATTTAAAATTCGTGCTGGCATATTTAATTTTTGGCTTCTTTGGCTTTGTTGTCGTAGCTACTTTTGTATCCAGCATGACAATGGAACATTTAAGAAGAGACCGTGCTGAAGCACTTTACAAAGAAGCTACCTTAATTGCCAACACGTATGCTTCTGACTTGTATAACAGCAAGATATCGTTAGAGACTGTATTCACACAATTAGATACACTAGATACCTTTTTAGACGCATCTATCTGGATTATCAACCCCTCCGGGCTGATTATTCTGGACTCTTCTACACCTATGGACGTGGAACACTCCATCACAGTAGAAAATTTTGATTCTTCTATTACCGCTGGTTCGTATTATACAGTTGGTGATTTTTTTGGTATGTTCAACGAAGAGATGTTAAGTGTATTTGCACCAATTAGTTCCAATTTTAAAGTAAAGGGTTATGTTGTTATTCACGACTCCATTCATGATATTGAAGAATCCTGTAACAGTCTTTTGAATATTTCTTATATTCTTCTGGTCATTCTTTTTTTGTTATCACTCATTGTACTTATTTTCTTTACAGAAATGGTCTATATGCCATTAAAGAAAATTACGTATGCTACAGAGCAATATGCAAGTGGTAATATGCACTACGAATTTCAAGTTGAAAGTGAGGACGAGATTGGTTACCTTGCTGCCTCTCTTTCGTATATGGCATCAGAAATTGCACGTGCAGAAGATAATCAGAAAAAATTCGTGGCAAATGTATCACATGATTTCCGTTCTCCACTAACCTCTATCAAAGGATATCTGGAAGCTATGATTGACGGTACAATCCCACCAGAAATGCACGAGAAATATTTGAGCATTGTATTAAACGAAACAAACCGTCTGACCAAATTAACAAACAGTCTCTTAACACTCAACAACTTAAATACCAAAGGGATGTTGTTAGAAAAAACAGACTTTGACCTCAATAGAATTATCCGTAATACGGCAGCATCTTTTGAAGGTACCTGTAAGAGCAAAATGATTGCCATTGAGCTTGTATTAAGCGGCGAACAGTTATACGTAAATGCTGATGCTGACAAAATCCAACAGGTACTCTATAACCTAATAGACAATGCTATCAAATTCAGTCATCACAACTCCATTATCAAAGTCGAAACTGTAGAAAAGCACAATAAAGTCATGGTTTCTATCAAGGATAGTGGCATCGGCATTCCGAAAGATAGCCTAAAGCTCATCTGGGACCGGTTTTATAAAACTGACCTTTCCCGTGGCAAAGACAAGAAAGGCACTGGACTGGGACTAGCTATCACAAAAGAGATTATCAATTCTCATAACGAGAATATTAACGTAGTCAGCACAGAAGGCGTAGGAACAGAATTCATCTTTACCCTGCCACTTTCTGACATAGATGACGATGACTAAATTTGCACAACCTCTCACAATGCTGCGATAGTGCTTTCTTATCTGCCGATGTCTATGATATGCACCTGGAGCTTTGTTTTGTTTTTTACAAAGAGGACTCTTTTCAGGAAAATGTTAGTATTTCTTGGCACCCGATTTTGATTGTAGACAACCGTCGAAGCACTGTCTGAGTCTTACAGAAAATAGCAGCATATGTATGGCGCTCCGATAACCTGTATTTGGCGTTTTCTAAATGAAGCATTCGACATCTTTGATTGTTCTGCCCTTCACTAAAGCGGCTTCGCCTCTAGGAGTTTCGGGCAGAACTTGATGTCTCGGTGCTTCATTAAGAAAACGCACAAAACGGTTAAAAGTCGCGCCTATACATATGCTGCTATTTTCTGTAAGATAAGTTTTGCGAGACGGTTGTAATAAAAACTATCAAAATCAGGTGCATAGAAATACTTACTTTTTTCTGACGAGTCCTCTTTGAAAAAACAAAGCAAAGCTCCAGGTGCATATCATAGACACGGCAGATAAGAAAGCACTATCGCAGCATTTCTACAGTTTACGGATGCGGAAGAATTCTCGTCCCTTCCAGAAGCGCAGTAGATTCAAAATACCACGCACACTCTCATCTAACAACAAGGCTAAAAATACCCCCATTAGTTGTAAATCAGCGACAAATATCAGCACATATGCCACTGCAACCAAAAATACTGTTCCAAATATCTGGCTATAAAGCATCCAGCGTGTATCGCCCAATCCTCTGATGGCCAGTCCAATGACGTTATTGATTGCCTTTGGAAAAAAGACAAATGCTATCAGAATTAAGTACGGAATCGACTCTTCTACAAGCATACTGTCATTCGTAAATATTCCTAATATTTTATCTGGTACTGCCCAAAATCCAACCGCAATCACCAGGCAGATTGTTAGTGCAAATGCCAGACATCGAAAACCAACTGCGATTGCCTGTTTATGATCTTTTTCTCCAGTTTTTTGTCCTACTAGTGTAAGTCCTGCATTGGCAAATCCCATATATATAAGTAACGGAAACGTCTCAATCGATAAAATCAGTGTATAAACTCCTGCTGCCATCATATCTAGTTTGTTCAAAAATGACACAAGTATCACATTTCCAACATTCCATAAAATAAACTCTAGCCCTGACGGACCTCCGATTCGCAATACCTCTTTGTATATGCTCCATTTACAATAAAAGACATTTTTGATATGAAGCTTAATTGGAATCTGTTTGCTTTTAAATACATATAGCAACATAATCGGTGCTGCTACATAATTGGATATTGTTGAGGCATAGGCCGCTCCTTCAATTCCTAGTTGCGGACATCCAAATTTGCCATAGATGAGAATCCAGTCAAGTATGATATTGATCAGATTGCTAATTACACCTGATATCATAATCATCTTGGTTAAACCTAAACTCTGCAAAACTGAGGTTGCAGTTGCCACGGCTCCAAATATCAGCAATGTAAAAGACAAAATCTTCATATATGACACGCTGTATTCAAGTATCGGCGATATCACACCCATTGCCTGAAATATCAACTTAGCTCCAAAATAAAAAACTATAAATGCAATGGTAGAAATCGTCGCATTTCCAACAAAAGAATTCTCAGCAAAGCGTCGGCTTTTTTCCTTATCTCCAGCGCCATAATTTTGTGCCATTAACACTGTCGTTCCACAGCATACCGCGTTTATCATTGAAATAACCGCGTTATACGGCACGAGTGCATTTCCAACAGCAGAAAAATACTGGGCATTTACATGTCCCAGCATCGCTCTGTCAACCCATACCTGAAATTGAAAACATAACTGCTGCAAAATCAAAGGCAGGGCTATACGTAATATTCTTTTTGTATCAACTTTATTCGTCAATTTTTTTGTCATGGAATCCTAGTCTTCTTTCCAATGCAGATGATGCAGTTCACCTTCCAGTTTCATATTGTTAAAGTTTGTCTGGCGCAACGCTTCATAAAGAATAATTGCAACAGAATTTGAAAGGTTTAGAGAACGAATCTCATCTAACATTGGAATACGAATGCAGGTCTCCTCATAATCTACCAGAATCTCTTCTGGAATTCCTGCACTCTCTTTTCCAAACATGATAAAATCATCTTCTCCAAATTCCACTTCTGTATAAACATGTTTTGCTTTGGTTGTTGCCATCCAAATTTTAGCATTCGGATGCTTTTCTTTGAACTCTTCAAAATTCGTATAACGTGTTACATCCAAATGTTCCCAATAATCCATCCCCGCACGCTTGATTGATTTTTCATTCAAATGAAACCCAAGTGGTTCAATCAGATGGAGCTTGGTTGCAGTCGCTACACATGTTCTTCCTATGTTACCTGTATTTGCCGGAATCTCCGGCTGATGTAATATAATGTTCATTCAAGTTATAATACCTTTCCATTACTTACGGTGTATGTACACTATTTCTGTTCTTCCTTCAGACGTTTTACAAAATTAGCAAGTCTGCCAATCGCAATCTTTAAGTTTTCTAGAGAATAGGCATACGAAATACGAAGGAAACCTTCGCCACAGTCACCAAATGCTGTACCTGGCACAACAGCGACTTTCTCTTCTTCCAAAAATCTAGTTGCAAATTCATCACTCGTCATACCAAATTCCTTGATGCACGGGAATACATAAAATGCCCCATATGGCTCAAAACATGGCAAACCCATTTCTTTGAATGCATGCATGAGATAACGTCTTCTCTGATCATATGCTTCTCTCATCTCTGCCACATCCTCATCACCATTACGAAGCGCTTCTACTGCTGCATACTGACTTGTTGTTGGCGCACACATAATGGCAAACTGATGAATTTTAACCATCTGTTCCATAATAGCTGCTGGACCACACGCATAGCCGAGTCTCCAGCCAGTCATTGCATAAGATTTAGAAAAACCATTAATTAAAATCGTTCTTTCCTGCATTCCTGGGATGCTTGCAATTGATACATGATTCCCTTTGTATGTAAGTTCAGAATATATTTCATCAGAAATAACAAAAATATCTTTTTCTATAATAACCTTTGCAATTGCTTCCAAATCCTCTTTTTCCATAATCGCACCCGTTGGATTGTTAGGAAAAGGAAGAATTAAAATCTTTGTTTTATCAGTAATGGCGTCCAACAATTCCTGTGCCGTCAGTCTGAATTCATTCTCTGCCTTCAAATTAATCGTAACCGGTACAGCACCTGCTAATACTGCACACGGCTCATAAGATACATAACTTGGCTGCGGAATAAGTACTTCTTCTCCCGGATTAATCATGGCACGAAGTGCAATATCAATTGCCTCAGATCCGCCAACTGTAACAAGTACTTCTTTGTTGTAATCATATTCTACATTCACACGTCTTTTTAAATAATTGGTAATCTCTAGTTTTAACTCTTTTAGACCAGCATTTGACGTGTAAAAAGTACGTCCCTTTTCTAATGAGTTGATACCTTCATCTCTGATATGCCACGGAGTATCAAAGTCAGGTTCTCCAACACCAAGCGAAATTGCATCTTTCATTTCGCTAACAATGTCAAAAAACTTTCTGATACCTGAAGGTTTAATCTCTACTACCTTGTCAGCTAATGGGTTTCTCATGGTGTTACTTTCTCCCTTTCATCTACAAATTTCTTTGCCAAAATTGTACCGTGGTCTTTATATTTCTTTAAGATGAAATGTGTTGCTGTACTTAAAACAGATTCCTGTGCAGACAACTTTTCAGAGACAAAAGCAGATATTTCTTTTAAAGATTTACCTTCTAATGTCACAAGTAAATCATAACCACCAGAAATCAGATAAACAGAATTTACTTCTGGATATTTGTAAATACTTTCTGCTATTGTATCAAATCCCTGTCCTCTCTGTGGAGTCACGCGCACTTCAATCAGAGCAGTTACTTTTTCAAGAGAAGTTTTCTCCCAGTTAATCAATGTATGATAACCACAAATAACTCCTTCCTCTTCCATTGCCTGCATCTCATTTACAATTTCAATTTCTTCTGTTCCTAAAATCACTGCCAGCTCTTTTAAATCCACTCGGCTATTTTTTTCAATGATGGATAAAATTTTCTCTCTCATACTTCATACCTATGCCTTTCCATAACCTACAATAGATTCTAATAATAGGGTATTCTAAATCACTTTATACAATTCATCTGGTTTTGATGGCTCCAGGAAACGCCTTTCATCCTCATTTATGACAACTCTGTCATTATTCCCTGTCGTTTTCCCAACTACGGTTGCGGGAATTCCATCCTGCTCCAATGCCCTGACAAGATCATATCCGTTCTCTGTTACCATCAACATCGAACCACCCGAGATAAGTTCATACGGATTGATTCCAAAAAATTCGCATATCTCAATGGTTTCCTGTTTTACCGGAATCTTTTTCAAATCAATTTCAAGTCCAACGCCTGCGCCTTCTGCCATTTCCCAGAGTGCTCCAAAAATGCCGCCCTCTGTTACATCATGCATCGCACTAACGCCGGACCTAACGGCGGTGGCGGCCTCCGGAATCACCGATAAAAACTGTTCAAAATTCTTTGCTTCTTCCACCAGCCCTATCGGATATTTGGTCAATAGTTCCTCTTCCTTTGCATGCGCAATGATGGATGTACCTTCCAGACCAATCCATTTTGTAATGACAATATCCTGCCCCGGCTTTGCGCCCTTTATCGTGACAAGATTATCTTTTTTTGCCTTCCCGACTCCAGTCACCGTCAGAACAGGTTGATTCACTGATTTTGTAATCTCAGTATGTCCACCCATTAACTGAATGTGCAACTTAGCACAGCTTTCTTCCATCTGCTGCACCAGCGCACGCAGTTCAGGCTCTTCTATCTCCTCTGGCAGTAGTGCCGATACCATAATGCCAATCGGTTCTGCACCCGAAGCAGCTAAGTCATTCGTTGCTGCTACCACTGCAAGCTTCCCTATGTCATTCACAGTTCCCGTGATAGGGTCTGTTGACACTGCGAATACTTCATCCCCATCTAACGACAAAATGGCGCAGTCTTCCCCTACACCTGCGCCAATAAATACTTCTTTTCTTTTTGTCTTAATTTGTTTTAAAATAGAACGCTTTAACACATTCTCCGATACTTTCCCTATCTTCATGTCAGTCTCTCCTTGTAACAATTGTTACTCTCTGACTCTGTCTGTATTTTCGGTCCTGCTTATATCTCTGGACTCTCCATCACCATTGCTGGAGCTGCGGCTGGTGCCGCATCTGGTGCCACTGGTACAACAGGTACTACAAAAGTACTTGCAATTGCACTGACATAATCAATACTACCTGTCGCAATTGCTGCCTGCATAGATGCCAGTACATTTGGATCGGCTGTTGCAATACCTACAGTTGCTGTTCTTGGTGACACAGCATAGTTACTGCTGTTTACCTCGGTACGGCTAACTTCTACACCGTTTTCTGTAACTACCTTCCATAATTTTGCTTTGTAACCGATATGCGCAGACTGTATATCCACATAACCAACTGGCTGTGATGTTGTTGCAATAATTCTTTCACTATCTGGCTGTATCACAGCAAGTGTTTCGCTTTCATATGTGACAGTTCTGTCAGCATTTCTTGTCTCTACACCATATATAGTAAATGTAATATTTCTATTCTCAGTAATTCCTTCTATATAAATTGGATACTCTGTATTATTTACAAATCGGAAATCCTTGCCTGAGGATTCTGCAATTGCCGCATCCGCCGAAGGATCTACATACGTAACAATCATAGAATGGTTATGACGTTCTGTAACATCAAGTTCTGCAAGTAATACCGCATTGTACAATGTTGTAGATACCTGACAGATACCACCGCCAAGACTATCAACTACCATACCATTCAAGTAAGACCCCGCTGGATAATACCCATTTGCCTCGCTAAATGGACTTACTGCCTCATATGTGGAGAACTCTTCTCCTGGATACAATGTTGTTCCATTGATAAGCGCACATCCATTGCTTACGTTAGCACTCCTAGACTTTCCTGATGTACGATAATTTGTTGTAAAACTACCTAAAACATCTTTTACCTGCAACAGTTCTTCTTCTGTTCCCTGTGGCTGTTCAATGACAATCTCAAGTCCGACAGATACATCACTCACACGGTCCCATTCTGTCAAAAGATACTGATACAATAATTCTGCTGAAGCTTCTGCATCTACTCTGACACCTGTCTGTCCACCTTCTACAACAAACTGACCCTCAACCTTTTTCAGGCTGGCATTAATTGCTTCTACATTGTATGGTTCACTCTTTTCTGTAATAAAAGCAACCATTGCTTCTTTGTCTGCTACTAATTCTAACGGAAATACTTTACTCTCATGTTCTAAATCTTTTAATGCCTTATATCTCTGAATCAGATTTCCTTCTGTTCCAATCGTTGCAGCTTCATCTATCACTTCACTATTTGCCCAGCTAAGACCCAATTCCCCTGCTGTTACAGTAATTGTGTCACCGTCCGTTGCTTCCAGTACAACTGGTGTTTCTTTTAATGCATTGACATATTCTTCAACTTTTGCCTTCGCATCTACTGCAGTTAAGCCGGAAATGTCAATATTATCTATATAGATGCCTGTCTTAATCGTTCCATCATTTGCCGCTGCACTCGCCTGCATAACACAAATACCAGCACCCGCAGTCATTGTTAGTAATATCACTGCTACAAGAGCAGCTACACGCCACATTCTCCTTTTTTTCATAATCCTACTCCTCGAAACATTGTACTCTAAATTAAAATATGTTATTCTCTATTATTATAGCAACAGACTAACGACTGTTGGCAAAATCATTGCAAGTACTAAGATAACTATAATAACAGATGAAATAATTCTTTTTGTCTTTTTATTATGAAAGTTAATCATAAAAACCTCCAGATATTACATCAATCTACTGAAAGGACATTATATATGAAATTCCCCTTTTTTGCAAGTTTTATTATATTCATCATATGGCTCGCTTACGAGATGCGAAAAGCCGATAAAATCCATAAAAAAAGAACATCTTCCTTCTGGGAACGAGAATCAGAATCTAACAATACAAGGCGTAAATCTCTGGATTTACTAGACTATATCAAAATTCCTCTTGAGAGACTCCCTGTCCATATCCTAGAAAATGACGTTACTGTCATTTCTTGTCTGGATACACTACGCCGCCTGCAAAATACAAAAATTGTCAATCTTACCGGATATTCCAATACAGATTTAAAAATGCAATATGGTGTTGCCAATTTAAATGATCTGACAGAATATGACCAAAACTTTACAGAGCTTGTTACCACACTGCAGACTTGGGCAAAAGTTTTATATGATGCTGACTACATCACAGAAACAGCCACTATTCTTGAATATGCAGTTAACATTCACTCCGACGTCAGCGCCTCTTATCTGCTACTTGCCAAAATCTATGACAAAACAGGACAAACTGACAAAATTACTTCCCTGATAGAGGCTGCTTCCGGTTTAAATTCATTATCCAAGAACATCATCGTCCGTACTTTGCAAGAATCTTATCCGTATACCGGCTAACTTCATTTTTCGTTAGAGAATCCACATCATAGTCTACTATTAGTTTATGCTTGTCTATGAGCTGGCATAACCTTTCTTTTTGATGTTTTGAAGCTGGTGCCTCTTTTTTGACTTGATAGATAAGCGGATACGCTTTAAATTCCTCTTCCTTGCAAAAGTCTGTCATCAGTCGCTGATAAAGCAGATGCGATGCTTTTGCATCCTCTAATGCTCGATGCGCCGTATATGCTATTCCATAATATTGGCACAAAAACGGAAGTCTTCTGCTTTCTAAATCAGGCAAATACTTTCTTGCAAGTTTTAAAGTATCTATCCCCCGTCGTTCAAATGGAAGTTTGCAATTTACTGCCGCTTTTTTTAGAAAAGAATAATCGAATAAAATCCTATGTCCAAGCAAAATCTCCTCACCAGCAAATTCCAGAAACTGTTTTAATACAATTTCGATTTCTGGTGCATCTACAAGCTGTTCATCCGTAATGTGCGTTAACTCTATGACCTTCTTATCTAATTTTCTATGCGGATTCACAAAACTTTCAAAGGTTTCTGTCATCTCACCATGTATTACTTTTACCGCACCAATTTCAATTATCTTATCATACTTTGGATTTAATCCTGTTGTCTCTAAATCTACCGATACATACGTATCTATCATTTCTTTTTCTGTCTCCTTTTATAATCAGGACAATGCTCTGTCAAAAAGCATTCTTCACACTTTGGGGTCGGTGCCTTACAAATTTGCCTGCCAAACGTAATAATTTGAATATTATATAAAATCCAATGATCCTTTGGCAAAACCTTCATCAGTTCAAATTCCACTTTTACCGGGTCATCTTCTTTGGTGAGTCCTAATTTTTTAGATATTCTTTTGACATGCGTGTCAACTACAATGCTTGGTTCATGAAAAATATTACCTCTGATGACATTCGCTGTTTTTCTTCCGACACCAGCAAGCGAAGTAAGCTCTTGCAGTCCACTTGGCACTTCGCCGCCATATTTATATAGCAAATCTTTACAACAGGATATAATATTTTTGGCTTTGTTATGATAAAATCCAGTCGAATGAATATCCTGTTCCAGTTCCTTCAAATCTGCGTTGGCAAAATCTGCAATCGACTGATATTTCCGAAACAAATCCGCTGTTACAATGTTAACTCTGGCATCCGTACACTGTGCGCTTAACATTGTAGCAATCAGTAACTGCCACGCATTCTCATGATTAAGATAGCATTTATATTCTGTTCCGTACTGCTTATCCAACAAATCCAAAATAGCTTTTGTATGTTTATTCATAAACGCTCTCCATACCTTTTTATATTTTATCTAACCTGTATTTCTGCCATTGTTCCTATCAATTTGCTCTAAGACATCTGTATACTAGACATAGCCTGTTTTTCTATAACATCATATTTCGCTTCTCTGTCTAATGGACTACGAACCTGATAATCAAACAGCACATACGCAGGCTCACTTCTCTTTTGTGACACAAATGTCACATCTTTTTCCCATACAGGATAATAAAATATTTCCATATGCGTCATTTTCATCATTTGCTTTGCCTGGTATCCCTTGTATCCTGGTAAGTATTCCGGCTCATTTTCTTCCTTCTGATAAAAGCCTCTGATTATTTCTTTTTCATTCTCCAGAGAATAAGCAAAATCCGGTCGGCTCTTCATATTTTCACGCAAATACATATCAAATGTAAATAACTCCCGATAGAGTTCTTCTCTTGCACCATCATATTCGCGCACAAAACCAAGCAGCACTTCATACCGATAGCTTCTTGCAGGAGAACTTACAAAATATCCTTTTTTCTCATAATAATCAGCCATTGCCTCAAACATTGCAAATGGCGTATCAAATGCGTTTTCTAGCACAGGCAATATATGTGTAAACTGATTGCTGTTATAATACAGCTCCACCATTTCCTCCACCTGTTTTAAGCGACGTATCTGCGCAAAAGAAAGCCAGTTTGTATACAACACTTCATAAGGCGGTCTATCTGTATAACAGATGCCATGTTCTCCTGCCTGCATATACATTGGTGAACCTTTTAATACTTTTAAGAAACCAAGCTGTAACTGCTCTGGACGCATTGCATACACAACATTAAATGAATGGGCAAATGAAGCATAATCCTCATATGGTAAGCCCGCAATTAAATCCAAATGGATATGTACATTATGCGGCTTTTGAATCCGACTGACAATTTCTGACAGATGATCTACATTCATTTTCCGGTTAATTGCCTCTATCGTCTGTTCATTCACAGACTGTACACCAATTTCCAACTGTACCAATCCTGGACGCATGGAATTTAACAGTTCGATTTCCTCATCATTGATAATATCTGCCGCTATTTCAAAATGAAAATTAGTGACACCATTGTCATGTTCTTTGATATAACGCCAAATGCCAATCGCATGCTGATGGTTACAATTAAATGTTCTGTCTACAAATTTGACCTGTGACACGTTATTGTCCAGAAAAAACTGCAATTCTTTCTCTACAATCTCCAAGTTCCTAAGACGTACTGTTTTATCAATAGAAGATAAGCAATAACTACATCCAAACGGGCATCCCCTACTTGATTCATAATAAATAATCCGGTTCGTAAACTCTGCAATATTATCGTACAAAAATGGCAAAGTATCCATATCCGTCAATTCTCTGGACGGTGTTGCCAGAATTTCTATCTCACTATTATCATCGCATTTTTTGCCAAAATGTCTTATCACAAGACCTTTTATCTGGCTTAGTTCTGTATGCTTTTCTACATAATAACGCAAAAGTTCTTTAAATGTAGCTTCTCCTTCGCCAACCATAATACCAGTTAACATTGGATACTGTTTTAAAATTGCCTTTGCATCATAAGACACTTCCGGACCGCCAAGCCAGATAGGAAGTTCTGGCATGATCTTATGAAGCTCCACAATAAGATTCTGTATGATATTCCAGTTCCATATATAACAAGAAAAAGCAATCACATCTGGTTGCCTTCTATAAATGTCCTCCAGTATATTCTCTTCTCTGTTATTGATTGTATATTCTGCTATCTCAATTTGCTCCCTACACTCCTCACCAGCATACGCACGCAGACTATAGAGCGCCGGATTGGAATGAATATATTTGGCGTTGACCGCCGTCAATAAAAATTTAAATTTTTTCATCCTACATTTTACCTGCCTATTCAACCACAGTATATCACAGGAATCTCCAAAAACCTACTGTAATATTACGCCAGTATTGGCAAATCTCTTTTTCGTCTTAACAGTCATAAATGTGCAGCGGGCAAGATATTCCATTTTTATATAACTTCTATGCCAATTCGAATATTGGACTCGCTTTTTTTGAGTATAATAAAGGAGGTGAGGGTATCGAATGAAAACAAGAATCCGTGAACTTAGGGAAGAAAAAAACATTTCACAGACTAAACTTGCACTCCAAATTGGAGTTACACAATCTACACTCAGCAAAATCGAAAATGAGCAATGTATTCCAGATGCTGAGCTGATTGTGCGCATGGCCCGACATTTTCATGTAACAACCGATTATATATTATGTCAGTCAGATCATCGTTTTCCTATAGAAGTACTCACAATTGAACAGGTTTCCAATCTATATCCTACGGCTTTATCCGACAATTATAACTTAAATCATGCACAACTAAGTGCCTTACATAATTTCTTAATTAACTTTGTAGGCAGTAGCCTCTAATATGCTCTGCATTTCTTTGATAGTCCTGCTATCGTCTTATCGAAAAAAGAAGGCACCTGGTAAGTGCCTTCTTTACGTCTTTTCAAACTACTTTTATAGTCTTATGTTAATTCTATCAGATGCTGTCAAGTATTCTTACAGGCTTGCGATAAATCTTTCAAATGCCTGCTGTCCTTCTTCTGTACGTTTGTATACACCAGCATCTTCTAATACTTCCATAAATACATTACCGATTTCTGTCTGTACAATAGACTCGATATTATCTGCATTTACATTGTCGTATTTTGGAAGGAATTCTTCTACCCAGTCAGCATGTTTCTCAAGCACTTCATTTGCTCTGATGTCAGCGCCATCTAAAATTGCCTGCTGTAACTGTGCCATTTCATCTTTTAATCTTGCTGGTAAAATTGCAAGACCCATAACCTCAATCAGACCGATATTTTCTTTTTTAATGTTATGCAGTTTTGCATGTGGATGATATACACCAAGTGGATGTTCTTCTGTCGTAATGTTATTACGAAGTACTAAGTCCATTTCATATACATCGCCGCGTTTTCTTGCGATTGGTGTAATTGTATTGTGTGGTTCATTATCTGTTTCTGCAAAGATGAATGCTGCTTCATCTGTATATGCACGCCATTTACCAAGAATCATATCAGCCAGTTCAATTAATCTGTCTGTATCTGGTCCACTAATACGAAGTACAGACATTGGCCAGTTTACAATACCCACTTTCATATCTTCATAGCCCGCAATTGTAAATTCTTTATCCACTGGAGCCTTTGCCATTGGGAAGTCATAGCAACCGCCCTGGAAATGGTCATGGCTCAAAATAGAACCACCTACGATTGGAAGGTCTGCATTAGATCCTACAATGTAATGTGGGAACTGTTTTACGAAATCAAACAGTTTTGCAAATGTAGCACGTTCAATTTTCATTGGTGTATGCTCTGAATTAAACACGATGCAGTGTTCATTGTAGTATACGTATGGAGAATACTGGAATCCCCACTTGCTTCCATTGATTGTAATAGGAATAATTCTGTGGTTCTGTCTTGCTGGATGATTTACACGTCCTGCATAACCTTCATTTTCAATACAAAGCAGACATTTTGGATAACCACTCTGTTTTGCATTCTTTGCTGCCGCAATTGCTTTTGGATCTTTTTCTGGTTTGGATAAGTTGATTGTAATATCAAGCTGACCATATGGTGTATCTGTTGTCCATTTCATATCCTTGCAGACACGGTATCTTCTGATATAATCTGTATCCTGACTCAATTTGTAGAAATAATCTGTTGCAGCCTTTGGAGATTCGTTCTCGTATAAATCACGGAATTTTTTAATTACTTCACTTGGTCTTGCAACCATTGTGCTCATAATCTTTGTATCAAATAAATCTCTGTATACAACACTGTTTTCTGTCATAATGCCTTTTTCGTAAGCATAATCCATCATCTCTGACAGAACTGTCTCAAGCTCATCTACTTCACATGTGACATTGCTGTCATATTCTGCTTCGTCTGGCTCATCCAGTCCGAACATTTCTAACAGACGGTTTGTTGTATAAATTGCATCTTCTTTTTCAATTAATCCTGTTGTAAGACCATATGCTACAAGCTTCTGAATATTTTTTGTAATCATGTTTTTAACCCCCTGTTATCTCTTATAATACGCTTGGACCATCACCAAGTTCTACTACATAGAAATCAGCTGCATAACCAATTTTCTCTTTGTAAACTGTTCCAACTTTGTCAATAAAGTTATCGATAGCATCTGTTTTTACAATACTTACTGTACAGCCGCCGAAGCCTGCACCTGTCATTCTGGAACCGATAACGCCGTCTACTTTCCATGCTTCTTCTACAAGTGTATCTAATTCGATACCTGTTACTTCGTAATCATCACGTAATGATACGTGAGAAGCGTTCATCAATTCACCAAACTGTGCGATATCACCTGCTTTTAAAGCTTCTACCGCTTTGATTGTTCTCTGGTTTTCATAAACAGCATGTTTAGCTCTTTTCTTTCTTACTTCATCCTGAATAGCATCTTTGTTAGCATCAAACTGTTCTTCTGTTAAATCACCAAGTGATTTGATATCAATTACTTTCTGAAGTTCAGCAAGTGCTGTTTCACATTCGCTTCTTCTTTCGTTATATTTGGAATCGCCAAGTCCTCTCTTCTTATTGCTGCAGGAAATAACAATTTTAGCATCTTTTAACTCGATTGGTGCATACTCATAAGAAAGGTCTGCTGTATCTAAGAAAATTGCATGTGCTTTCTTACCCATTGCAATAGAGAACTGATCCATAATACCACAGTTTACACCATTGAAGTTATTCTCTGAGAACTGTCCAATTAATGCAAGGTCCTGATTTGTAACATCAAATCCGAACATATCTTTTAAAATATATCCTGTTAATACTTCTACAGATGCAGAAGAAGATAACCCTGAACCATTTGGAATGTTACCATTTAATACGATATCCATACCCTGTGGAATCTTCATTCCTTTTTCTTCAAATGCCCACATAACTCCCTTTGGATAGTTAGTCCAGTCTGCTGCTGGGTCTGGTTTCAATTCATCTAAAGAAGTTTCTAATACACCAAGATTTTCAAAGTTCATAGAGTAAAAACGAAGTTTTCTGTCATCTCTTTTTCTAGCTGCTGCATATGTACCAATTGTAAGTGCAGCTGGGAAAACATGTCCGCCATTATAATCTGTATGCTCACCAATCATATTTACACGACCTGGTGCAAAATATAATGTAACATCTTTGCTGTCCCCAAATACTTCTTCAAATTTCTTTAAAATTGTTTCTTTCATACCTTCATTCTCCTTCTCTGAGCCTTCGCCCCACGCACTATTTATCTTATATCCTCATTATAATATAATCCGATATAAAATACATATTAGTTTGTTACAAATACTTGTCAAAATGTTAACTGTTCAACTGGTTGATTTGATTGATAAAATCTTCAATCTGCTGTAAATATTCTTTATTTCTCCTTGTTCCGCCTTTTAACAGCTCTTTTCGATACGCTGTCGGCGACATTCCTTTCGTCTGTCGGAATGCTTTCGTAAACACAACCGGGTCACTATAACCACAGGAAATCGCAATACTCTCTATCGAAAGCTTTGTCAGCTGCAATAATTCCGCTGCCTTTGTAATGCGAAACGTTGTCAGAAACTGCTGCGGTGACATCTGCATGGAGTTTTCAAACAAAGTATACAGATAGCTTCTATTAATACATACATACTCCGCAACGTCTGTTACTTTAATCGGGTTACAATAGTTACTCTGGATAAACTCAACCGCCCTGCGCACATATGTATTTGCCTTATCTGGCTCATTTTTCTCTACCACCGGTGCACCCGCCGCAATAATGGATAGAAAAATCTGTAATTGTCCGTTTCTGCGCAAATCATTATCGATCTGATACGTGTTGTGCTCCATCATATCCCTTACGATACGGTACAGTTCATCTCCTTCACTGGATGCAAAAACAGGATTGCTGCTTGAAATTCCCATTGCCCTCAAATATTCTTTTGCCATCGTACCATTGAAACCAACCCAAAGGTATGTCCACGGATCATCTTCATCTGCCTGGTAAAAAGCAAGCTCATCTGGTTCAATCAGAAAACCATACCCCTCTTCCAGCATATACTGCTTGCCACGGATAGAGAACATCCCCTTTCCGCTTAACACATAATGAATCAGATAATGAGGCTTGAGTGCTGGTCCAAAACTATGTAGCGCCTCTGTCTTAGAGCAGCCACAGCAATTCAAAACAAGACTTCCTGCCTGCTCGTTTTGAAACTCCAGTTTGTATGCTTTTTCCATAAGCACCTCCTGAAAATATGCGATACTTTATTATACCACAGTTGTCAGACTTTGCATCCATTTCTTTTTCCTAAGTACTACAATTGAGATGATAAATCGTACACATTCTTCCAATGATAAAATAAAGTAGACATATGGAATAGATAGATGCAACGCAAAAGCACTTATCAGACCTAATGGCACGCCAAATCCCCATGTACCAATCATGTCAATTATCATGACATATTTTGTCTTGCCACCACTTCGGATAATCCCTCCACCAACAATCATATTTAATACTTTAAATGGCGCAACAAGTGCATAGGCAATCAGAATTTGACTTGTAAGCGCTTTGACAGAATTTTCCACCTGATATATTTCAACATAGTATGTATTTGTTACAAGAATGACAACAGATAAAATTGTTGATCCGACAAATCCATACAAAATTAATTTTTTTGAAGCTTTATAAGCATCCTCATACTGCTTATTTCCCAGCTTTTTGCCAATGATAACACCGGCAGCCTGCGATAATCCACAGAGTGCTCCTATCATCAGTCCCTGTACAGGATTTATCAATGTCATCGCAGCACTTGCATCCGTTCCCATATGACCATAAATTGCTGCATACACATTTTCTCCCAGACTCCACATAAACTCGCATACTAAAATCGGTAAGAGCATCGTTGCATATTGCCTCCAGTTAAACTTCGCAAAGTTCTCCTTTTGCTTTCCGCTTTTTAACAATTCTCCATGCCCACACATCATCACTAACATAATTCCGCAGTTTGCAAACTGTGAGATAACGGTTGCAATCGCTGCTCCCTGCGCTCCCATAGGCGCAAAGCCACATTTTCCAAATATCAATATATAATTGAGGCCTGTATTTAAAACTGCTGCAGCAATACTTGCATAAAGCGGAAACTGTGCCTTCTCCATACAACGAAACATTGTGGACAATAAAGTTGCGCCTGCGACAGGCAAAAATGTTATAGCCACAATTTGTAAATATTGAGCTGCAGCATAAACTGTCTGCACATCTTTCGTATATAATCCCATAATCTTATCCGGAATCACAATACAGCCTACAGTAAAGAAAGCAGCAAGTCCAAATGCTAACCACAAATTCAAATAGAAACTTCTCTTAATTTCTTTCTTGTTATTTTGTCCCATATACTGCGAAATCATAATGCCAGCCACAGCACCTATTGCAGCAACCACAACCGAATAAATAGAGGAAAATTTTCCGGCAAATCCGACACCTGCCACGCTGACACTCCCAAGCTGACCAATCATAATCTGATCCACAATACCAAAAGATGCCTGCAGCATAGATTGCAGCGCAACAGGAATGGCAAGACTACATACCTCTTTTAAGAAATTACTTTTCTCTTTCATATCACTACCTCCATCGAGTTCTATAGTCTTATTTTATCTTTACACTTAGAAGGCTTCAATGGTTAAACGCATAACCTCAGCCAAAATTAACAGGGTGTATTTGTACACAATTCACAAATACACCCTATTTTGTGCTTGCTCGTTCTACAAGCGTAACGGGAAGTCTGATGCTGGAACACGTATTTTTTCTCTGCTTCATTTCTCTTAATTTTTCAATTGCAAGTTTTGCACGCATTGCACCATCCTGCCTTACCGAGGTCAATGTTGGTGTTACCTGCTCACACATCGGAATATCGTCAAAACCTGCAACCGATAGTTCTTCTGGTATCAAAAAATGATTTTCCTTCAAAAAATGTATGAGATCAATTGCATAATAATCCGAAACAGCAAATACTGCCGTAACCTCGCGGAATAAGGGAAGCTGCTCCTCATAAAATCTCCAACGTTCCTTTTTCTTCATCGGTATAATGCAAAATTCTGTATTTTCCTTTCCAAAGGCTGCACAAAAACCTTCATAACGCTCTTTGTCCACACAAATATCATTGTCTGCAATGCAAAGAGCGCGCTTATGACCATTTGCCTTAAAATATTGACCAACTTGATATCCGCCATCAAAATTATCAATTGTTATGTTAAATATACCTTCTGGATTTTCACAGTATCCATCATATACTACAAATGGAATTCGCATATGACTTCGCAAATACATATAATCCTGGTCACAAAATCCTATTACAACAAGTCCATCCATATTCCACATAGAAGCAAATTTGATAATATCCTCTATGTCTTTAATCTTCTTTACCATCATAAATAAACCTTCCCGCTCAATCTCCGTGGATAGATGATTGAGGGAAGATGCAATAAAAACATCTTCCAGCGTATGGTTTTCGTATTTTTCATGGTCATTGATTACCACTCCAATAATTTTGGAGGAATTCTGCGCAAGCAATACCCCTGCCATACTTGGAATATATTGACGCTCCTCTAGCAATGCCTGTACACGCTTAATCGTTTCGTCAGATACTTTTTTTGTTTTTCCATGTAGCACATTTGACACAGTAGCAGAGCTTAATCCCAGCTCCTCCGCAATATCACTAATTCTCACACGATGTTCTTCCATATTGAATATTGTATACCTTTCTATAAGCTGTCTTATTGGACCAATCGCTCTCACATTCCATATTATCTCATAAATTTGTTCAGTTGAAAACACTCTACCTCTGCCCGTCACATACCACTGCCTGTTAATTTTAGATTTTCAAATTTTCTTTATTTTGTTATACTATAATCAGAATGAACTTTTAAAAGCGAAAGGGAGAATCTTACATGATAGAGGGTCTGGATTATTTGAGAGAACTTAATATTGCATCTATCTGTCTTAGAATTTTATTGTCGCTGATTATCGGTGGGATACTAGGGTTAGAGCGTGGTAAAAATAATCGTCCTGCCGGCTTCCGCACCTACATCTTAGTGTGTCTTGGCTCCAGCATTGTCATGATGACCAATCAATATGTATATCAGATATTCGGTGCGTCTGACCCAACTAGAATGGGAGCACAGGTTATCAGCGGCATCGGTTTTCTTGGTGCCGGAACTATCATGGTAACAGGCAGACAACAGATTAAAGGCATCACTACTGCAGCCGGAATGTGGACTTCTGCCTGCTGCGGTCTTGCCATTGGTACAGGTTTTTACGAGGGTGCCATCGTTGGCGGAATTATTGTTTTCCTTATTATGGAGTTTTTGGAAAAAACGGACAGCATTATCCGCAAACGCTCTAATATAATAGATGTTTATCTGGAATTCAATGGAAAGAAACTATTTAGCACGTTTTTGACTTATGCCAGAGAACATGATTTTGAAATATCCAATATACAGATTAATAAAAACAAGCACCTGAAAACAGGCGAGCTAAGTGTTGTACTCACTTTAGAAAGTCACAAGAAAAGAACTCACGAAGAAATGCTTTCCATTATCGGAAGTATGGAAGATGTGACTTTTGTAGAGAAACTATAAATTCTATATTTTAAATATAAAGGCGCAAACAGAGTATGAGTAATTTTATATATAGTATCAATGCCACTATGCCAGTATTTCTAGTAATGATACTTGGATGGTGGTTGAAACGGATAAAATTTGTCACTGACGAATTTGTAAAAATTGCAGATAAACTAGTATTCAAGGTTGCATTGCCCGTGCTAGTATTTCAAGATATTGCTAATGCTAATTTATCACAAGATTTCGACCTAAAATTTGTTTTATTCTGCTTCTTTGGCACCTGTGTGTTTTTTGGTGTAACCTGGTTGCTTGCAGAATGCTTTCTAAGAGACAAACGCATGATTGGAAGTTTTGTGCAGGGTAGCTTTCGCGGAAGCGCCGCAATACTTGGCATTGCATTTGCCGAAAACATATATGGTGATGCCGGATTGGTTCCCATGATGATTGTAGCTTCTATTCCTCTATTTAATATTTTTTCTGTCATCGTACTAATACGAAGCGCCAATGCAGGCGAAACAGATACCAAAGCGCTGGTCGTAAAAACACTAAAAGTAATTGTAACCAATCCGATTATCATCGGTATTTTCGCCGGCATTCCATTTGCATTATTGGAAGTACAGTTTCCAGTGATTCTGGAAAAAGCCATGACAAGCGTTGCAAATCTATCCACACCATTGGCACTGATTGCAATAGGTGCAGGATTTTCTACTGGGTCAGCACTTGCAAAATGGAAACCTACTATCATTGCTTCCATCATTAAATTAATCGTAATTCCAGGCATTTTTCTTCCTTTAGCAATTTCAATGGGATTTAGAAATGAAGAATTGGTTGCATTATTGATTTTAACAGGTGCTCCAACAACGGTCAGTTCCTACATTATGGCAAAAAATATGGGTAACGATAGTATATTGGCATCCGGAATCGTTGTTACAACAACATTACTATCTTCCATAACACTGACATTTATCATATTTATATTGAAAAGTTTTTCCTTCATCTAATATAAATAGTTCATAATTTGATTTAAGAAAATATTGACAAATCGTAATATCTAATGTTAAAGTATGAACAATAAAATTCCCATGAGGGAGTAGCAAGCGTATATCGTAGCAAGTCAACATACTGACCTTTTGGTCTGGCTTGTTTTAAATTGCGAGACTCATGTATAGCTCAAACTATGCATGCAGTCCATATATGATAAGATATGTACCCAAGTATAGTTTAGATACTGTACTTGGGTTTTTTATATTTCAAAATCAGGAGGAAGGAACATGTTTATTACTTTAAGAAATGCAACCCAAAAATACGGAGAAGGAGAATCTCTTGTCTATGCACTTGATCATGCAAATATTGAAATTGAACAGGGAGAAATTTGTGTAATATTAGGACCTTCCGGTTCCGGCAAATCTACTTTACTTAATATGCTGGGTGGATTAGACCATTTGGATGAAGGCGAGATTATCGTAGGTAACAGAAATCTTACGGGGTATAAAAACAATATGCTTACCGATTACCGTAAGGAAGATGTCGGATTTGTATTTCAATTCTATAATCTGATTCCAGATTTGACCGTAGCAGAAAATATAGAAGTAGTATCTGATATCTCTGAAAATCCTTTGGATATCGATGAGGTATTGGAAGCTATGGGAATGCAAAAATATCGTAATCGTTTTCCAAAAGAGCTTTCTGGCGGTCAGCAGCAACGCGTTGCAATTGCCAGAGCAATTATTAAAAATCCGAAGCTGCTTCTATGCGATGAATTAACAGGTGCTTTAGACACAAAATCATCAAAATCCGTCTTAGAATTTATTGAAAAAATAAATAATCTATATAAGACCACCACTGTTATTATTACCCATAATGAAGCAATTGCGAAGATGGCAGACAGAGTAATTTATATCAAAGACGGAAAAGCACAGGAAAACAAAATCAATACCGAAAAGAAATCTGCTTCGGAATTGGTTCTTTAAGGGAGGGTTACGATGAAATTAAATAAGAGATATTCCCGAAGCATAAGTAACAATTTGTCATTTTACATTTCAGCTACTGTATTAACTATCATGACATTATTTTTGTTCTTTATTATGAATATTGCTGGTGAAGCTATCTGGCAGTTTGGTGATGATTTTTTTGCCTCCCAGAATTTGGAGGATGCCAATTTTACAACCTATCTTCCGATTCCAGAAGAGGACATCAACAAACTAGAAGAAGAATATTCCATAAATTTGGAACCTCAGTATTATAGCAATATAGAAACAGATGGTACAACAGCCAGAGTCTTTAAAAAGACAAGCGAAATCAATCTTTACAGCGTAACAGAAGGCAGAGATATGAAACAGAATGATGAGATTATTATCTCAGAAGGATATGCTGTATTTAACAAAATATCATTAGGTGATCACATAACAATCGGCAACAAAAACTATACTGTGACCGGATTTTTTCAAAGACCAGATTACTTATATATGCTGCAAAACGAAGGCGATTCCTATAAAAATGTTACTACATTTTATCTTGCCTATGTAACGGATGAAGCATTTGAAAATATAGGAAACGAAAACTGTCTTTATCTCGTTCGCTACAACAAGAACAACCAGTCCGAATTCCGCAAAGAAATCAATGAAAAATATTACATGCGGACGTACATATCCGCAAAAGAAAATATGCGAATTGATATGGTAAAGATGCAGGCAGAAATGTTTACTGCGATATCTTATATTATCTTAGCTATTATGCCATTGGTTGTTGTAGTTCTTGTCAGCATTGTCATTAATCGAAAAGTAAAATCCGAGCAAAAATTGATAGGCACTTTAGCTGCACTCGGTTACAAAAAGAGTAAATTGATGCTTCATTATGCAGGCTTTGCCATGATTCCCGGATTATTTGGAGGCATATTGGCAGTATTCTTTGCAATCATATTTGCACAGCCATTCGGTGAGATTTGCCTGGCAGATTATGAACCGATGCGAATAAAATGTCATTTGAATCCTATAGCTGCACTTTTGGGAATTATCGTTCCTACAATAATGTATGTATTCGCGGCAATGCGTTCAGTTCATAAATTGTTAAAGAAAGACACCGTACTCTTACTAAACGGCAATTCCGAGCAGGGTGAAAAAAATTACAAAAATATATTAGTAAAAAGCAAGCTCTCTTTCCGTGTTAAGTATGCATTGCGTTCCTTAATCGGCAATCCGTCCAGAACTTTCGTAGTCTCTTTAGGTGTTTTCTTAGGCAGTTATCATGTCCACAATGGAAAATACGGCAGGTGAACAATTTAGCGTCATCGGGACAACGGATTCCAATCCGTATTTTCATTTAAAAGATATAGATGGCAACAACATCCGTCTTACAGATGGCTATTATGTTACTAGTATAACGGCAATGTTACAGAATGTTTGGACCGGAGATACCATGACACTTTGCAATCCTTTGACTCTGGAAGAATTCGATGTCACTATTGCTGGTATTATAGACAATGATATGCAAAATGCAGTATTTAGCAATAAAGACAATATTGCTACAATCATGCAGGTTAATGAAAATGTCAACAATGTCATTATGAGTGATGTTGCACTCGATATACCCGATTCCAAGATTATCCAAACAATCAAAAAATCGGATACCAAAGAACAATTCCAAAATATGTCTAATCAAATGAATATCATGGTATATTTCCTAATCGGAATAGGTGCCATCATTTGTATGGCATCCATTTATGTAGCTGTGAATATGTTAGTATCTGAAAATAGAACGAATATTTCTATGCTAAAAGTATTAGGTTATAGAGATAAACAGATTAACCAGATTGTACTGCGGGTAAATCATATTTTATTACCAATCGGATTTCTTTGCAGTATTCCATTGGTATTTGCATCAACCAATTGGTTCATGGCTTTTCTAGCAGAATTTATCGGTGTGTTACCGAAAGCATATATTGCCCCACAAAGCTTCTTGTATACAGCCATTCTTGCTTGTCTAAGCTACTTTGGCTCCTTATTTCTATTAAGACGTAAGGTATCTAAAGTGGATATGGTAGAAAGCTTAAAAGGAAACCGCGAATAATTTTTGATAATCTGCACCAGACTAAACGCTTGCGCGTAGCAATGAGCCATGCGCAGATGAACCGAATTGTCTGACGGGAGCTTGCTCACAGGCAGACATATTCGAGTTCAGATGCATACGGCGAATGCCGCGACAGTGAGCAAGCTTGCCTTGCGAACCTGTCGGCATGGCTTCATGTATTTTTGCCAGTAAAATAGCAGATTCTTTTTGTATATTGCAAGGAGCTTCATTATATGGATATGTTGTTCCTTTGCAAACTTTAATCTCAATGTCCGGATGATTCATCTCATTATCACTCAGATATTTTACAACATACTTTTCGCCACCTGCAGTTACAAAATAAGCTAATCCACCTGCCCCATTCTCTGTTGACTCCATTGTTTCAATTTCAATATCATACAGTTTGTATAAGCGCATTCGTAACTGTTCAAACTCTAATTGTTTTATCAACTCCAAACGTGACATATCAATCGAACGCATCAGCTCCAATATGGGAATAGATTCCCCTGCTAATAACTCGTTCACTGTAATGCCTAATAGCTGACACAATGGTTCCATATAAACTACTTCGGGAAGTCCATTTCCACACTCCCACTT
>JAFUQM010000028.1 GCA_017472325.1 Lachnospiraceae bacterium | reverse complement strand
TTTGGTGTATTTGGTATTTGGTCATACTTAATTATACCATGAATGGCAGGTTCTTCGGAGCCTGCTTTTCTATTTTTAGGTATAAAGATGGAGCTGCTGCTCCATAGATGATTACTCACCTATTTTGCAACAGCTCCTTTTGTATAAAAATATTCCTATTTTCCCTAAAAATAATTCGTAAGGAAAATTTTAAAGTGTGATAAAATTATTGTATAATGTGAAAAAATTAAGAATGTGGCTCGATAGGAAGTGTATTTAATTCCGCGAACTCTTTTGGAGACATTCCAAATTCTTTCTTAAATGCACGGTAGAAGCTGGAATAATCCTTAAAACCGCACTGGATGTATGCCTCGCTGATGCTCGTATGGCTTAAAATGGCGTCGCGGCATACAGAGAGGCGTTTTTTCATAATATATTGATGAATGGACAGACCAATATTTTCTTTGAAAATGTGAGCAATATGGTATTTGCTAACGAAGAATTTCTGTGCGAGAAGGTCAAGTGATAATTCTTCATCCAGATGACTTTCGATATACTGCATCAAGTTCAGATACAGACTTTCACCACCAGTGGAAGTACTAGGATGATCTGATTCATACATTGTGCGGTTTAGGTGCAGAATCAGGTCGTTTACACACAGAGATACTTTGGATGCTTTGCCAAAACGGTCATATTGTAACTCTTCAATGAGTTGGAATACTTTTGATTGTAAAGCGTTAAAAGCAATCACATCATAATGGAAAATGTACTGTCCAGTTGTTGATGTGCGTTGCATAATATAAGCGTAGTCTTCGGATAAGGATTTTAGTTCTGTGAAAAAGACTTCGCTAATCCAGAAGACAAAACGTCGGTAAGGAATGGTTTTATCGTGGATTGTAACAAAATGCGGAACGTGTGGAGGAATTAGAATCACATCACCTGGCTTTAAGGGATGGGATTTTTGATTGATGGTAATAGATACATTGCCTTCTAGAAAAAAATAAAACTCATAATAGTCATGCGTATGAGAGTTTACTTTGTAAATTGGTTTGTCGTTGTAGTAGTAGATTTCAAAATCTGTGGACAACATATACTGACGTGCGCTGAATGTAGTTTGCAGATTTTTTTTCATGGATTTTCCTCCAGATATTTTTTCATCAGTGTAACATGAAACCGCAACTTTTACAATGTACACAACAATTATATCAATTTCTTTTTTGGGGAAAACAATTTAGAATAAAAAGCATGAAAAGCACAAAAAGTTATTAGGAGACCGTAAACAAAGTTTGACGGCTACCAATAAAGTCTTATGGGACGAAAGGAGACAATAAAACTATGGAAATGACATTAAGATGGTACGGGGCAAAATTTGACACAGTAACTTTAAAACAGATTCGCCAGATTCCGGGGGTAACAGGCGTAATCACAACATTATATGATACAACACCAGGCGAAGTATGGAGTAGAGAACGCATTCGCGCTATGAAAGAAGAAGTAGAGGCAGCAGGACTGCATATTGCGGGTATCGAAAGCGTTAATATTCATGATGCGATTAAAACCGGTGCACCAGAGAGAGACCAGTACATTGATAATTATATTGAAACACTTGAAAATCTTGGACAGGAAGATATTCATCTGGTATGCTACAACTTCATGCCAGTATTTGACTGGACACGTACTGAATTGGCACGTATGAGACCAGACGGTTCTACTGTACTTGCCTATACACAGGAAGCAGTAGATGCACTTGATCCAGAGAAGATGTTTGATTCTATTGCAGGGGATATGAATGGAAGCATTATGCCAGGCTGGGAACCGGAACGTATGGCAAAAGTAAAAGAACTGTTTGCTTTATATGAAAATGTAGATGATGAAAAGTTATTTGAAAACTTAAAATATTTCTTAGAGAGAATTATGCCAGTTTGTGATAAATACGACATTAACATGGCAATTCATCCAGATGATCCTGCATGGAGTGTATTCGGACTTCCACGTATCATTATCAACAAAGAAAATATTCTTCGTATGATGAATATGGTAGATAATCCACACAATGGCGTAACATTCTGCTCAGGTTCTTACGGAACAAACTTAAATAATGATTTACCAGATATGATTCGTTCCCTCAAAGGAAGAATTCATTTTGCACATGTTCGTAACTTAAAATTCAATTCTCCAACAGATTTTGAAGAAGCAGCACATCTTTCTTCTGATGGAACATTTGATATGTACGAAATTATGAAAGCTCTTTACGAAATTGGCTTTACAGGTCCAATTCGTCCAGACCACGGACGTATGATTTGGGATGAAGTAGCAATGCCAGGCTATGGTTTATATGACAGAGCATTAGGCGCAACTTATCTGAATGGACTTTGGGAAGCAATTGAGAAAGGAGCAAAATAGTATGAAATTAAGTCATGCAGAACTTCAGAATAAAGAAATGTGGGAAGGCAAAGGATATCACCTTCCAGAATATGATAGAGATGCAGTTGCAGCAGCAACCAAAGAGAATCCTTTCTGGATTCACTTTGGGGCAGGTAACATTTTCCGTGCTTTCCAAGCTAATGTAGTGCAGAATATGTTGAATGCAGGAACATTAGACAGAGGTCTGGTTGTAGCAGAAGGCTTTGACTATGAGATTATTGAAAAAATGTATCGTCCACATGATGATTATACCTTGCTCGTAACGTTAAAGGCAGACGGTAATATTGAGAAAACAATCGTAGGAAGTATTATGGAATCTTGTATTTTAGATTCAGAAGACGATAAAGAATTTTCCAGATTACGGGAAATTTTTGAAAAAGATTCTTTACAGATGGCAACTTTTACAATTACAGAAAAAGGTTACAGTCTTGTAAACGGAAAAGGTGAACTTCTTCCAGCAGTAGAAGCAGATTTTAGTACAGGTCCAGCAAAACCAGCAAGCTATATTGGTAAAGTAGTATCCCTGTTATACACACGTTTTAAAGCGGGTGCAAAACCAATTGCGATGGTCAGCATGGATAATTGTTCACACAATGGTGATAAACTGTATGCAGCAGTGAATACATTCGCAGAAGAATGGAATAAAAACGAGCTTGTAGAAGCAGACTTTGTTGCATATATTAACGATAAAAATAAAGTATCCTTCCCGTGGACAATGATTGATAAGATTACGCCACGTCCTGATGCTTCTGTAGAAGAAATTCTGAAAAATGATGGTGTAGAAGATTTAGAGCCAGTGATTACATCCAAGAACACATATGTTGCTCCATTTGTAAACGCAGAAGAATGCGAATATCTTGTAATAGAAGATGCGTTCCCGAACGGAAGACCAGAACTGGAAAAAGGCGGTCTGATGTTTACAGAGCGTGAGACAGTAGACAAAGTAGAGAAGATGAAAGTATGTACATGCTTAAATCCTCTTCATACAACATTAGCTGTTTATGGATGTCTGCTTGGTTATGATAAGATTTCGGAAGAGATGAAAGATGAACAGCTTCGTAAGATGGTAGAAGTGATTGGATATGAAGAAGGACTTCCGGTAGTTGTAAATCCTGGTATTCTCGATCCAAAACAGTTTATTGATACAGTATTAAATGTACGTATTCCAAATCCATTTATGCCAGATACGCCACAACGAATTGCAACAGATACTTCACAGAAGTTAGCGATTCGATTTGGTGAGACAATTAAAGCATACCATGCGTTTGCAGAATTAGATGTAGCAGATTTAAAATTAATTCCACTTGTATTTGCCGGATGGTTACGTTACCTTATGGCGGTAGATGACAATGGTAATGCGTTTGAATTAAGTCCAGACCCATTGTTGGATACAGTGTGCCCACATGTTGCAGGTATTAAGCTCGGTGAAGATAATGATGTGGAAGCAGCATTAAAACCAGTTCTTTCTGATAAAGCTATTTTTGGTGTGGATTTATATGAGATGGGCTTGGCAGAGCGTGTATGCGGTTACTTCCGCGAATTGACAGCAGGTGTTGGAGCTGTACGCGAGACCTTAAAAAAATATGTAAACTAAAAAGAGAATCTAAGTCTGCATAGAGCGCAGACTAAGACTTTCTAAGTCCAATAAGACGGCCTGTAAAACGTGCCGGCGTTTGGTTTTTAGACAAAATTGCAGATTGAGAGGATAAGATAATGCATGAGGTATTAGAGAAAATTCAAAAAATCGGTATCGTTCCTGTTGTTGTATTAAATGATATCAAAGATGCAGAGCCGCTTGGGAAAGCCTTGTGTGAAGGTGGACTTCCTTGCGCAGAAGTAACATTCCGTACAGAAGCAGCAGAAGAGGCTATCCGCGTGATGTCAGAGAAATTTCCAGAGATGCTTGTAGGCGCAGGGACAGTTTTGACAACAGAGCAGGTAGACCGTGCAGTAGCAGCAGGTGCTAAATTTATTGTAAGTCCAGGACTGAATCCAAGAGTTGTTAAATATTGTGTAGAAAAAGGTATTCCGATTACTCCTGGCTGTGCAAATGCAAGTGATATTGAGCAGGCACTTGAGAATGGACTTGAAGTTGTTAAGTTTTTCCCAGCAGAACCAGCAGGTGGACTGACAATGATTAAAGCACTTGCTGCTCCATATGTAGGCGTTAAATTTATGCCAACAGGTGGTATCAATGCTAAAAATGTTCGAGATTATCTGGCATATGACCGCATTCTTGCATGTGGTGGTAGTTGGATGGTAAAAGATGACCTGGTGAAAGCAGGCGATTTTGAGAAGATTAAAGAACTGACAAAAGAAGCAGTAGAAATTGTAAAAGAAAGCAGAGGTTAAAGTGAAAAATAAATGTTTCACTTACCAGTTTGTGTTCACACAAACTTGAAAATTGCGAACAAATGGAGGTAAACATGAAAGGTAAAGTAGTTACATTTGGTGAATTGATGTTAAGACTTGCGCCAGAAGGATATTATCGTTTTGTTCAGGTAGATACATTCGGTGCTACATTTGGTGGGGGAGAAGCAAACGTGGCAGTTTCTCTTGCGAACTATGGTTTTGATTCTGCATTTGTATCTAAGCTTCCAACACATGAAATTGGGCAGGCGGCAATTAATTCCCTTAGAAAATTTGGTGTAGATGTATCTAAGGTTGCCAGAGGCGGAGACAGAGTAGGTATTTACTATCTTGAAAAAGGTGCTTCCCAGAGACCTTCCAAAGTCATTTATGATAGAGCAGGCTCTTCTATTTATACAGCTACAAGTGAAGATTTTAACTGGAAAGAAATATTTGATGGAGTAGATTGGTTTCACTTTACAGGTATTACACCAGCACTCAATGATAATGTGGCAGCGCTCTGTTTAGAAGCTTGTAAAGCAGCAAAAGAAGCAGGCGTAAAAATTTCTTGTGATTTAAATTATCGTAATAAATTGTGGAGCAAAGAAAAAGCAGGACAGGTTATGGGTGAGATTTGCCAATATGTAGATGTCTGCATTGCCAATGAGGAAGATGCGGCAGACGTATTTGGTATTCATGCAGCTAACACTGACGTAACAGCCGGAGAAGTAAACCACGAAGGCTACAAAGATGTTGCAAAACAGCTTGCGGATAGATTTGGTTTTGAGAAAGTTGCAATTACACTCAGAGAATCTATTTCTGCTAATGATAATAACTGGTCTGCAATGCTGTATGATGGTAATGATTATTACTTTAGTAAAAAGTATAAAATGCACATTGTTGACCGTGTAGGCGGTGGTGACAGCTTTGGCGGCGGTCTTATTGCAGCATCTTTAAGTGGATATGATGCACAAGGTATTATCGAATTCGCAGTTGCTGCGTCCTGTCTCAAACATTCTATTGAAGGCGACTATAACATGGTAACAATGGATGAAGTTGCAAAACTGGCGGGTGGAGACGGTTCCGGACGCGTACAGCGCTAAGAGATATTCTAAGGCAACAGAATACGTTGCCGAAGAACATCTAAGCTTAGCGCGGAAGAATGTCTCGTTGAGACATTCTTCTGTTTTCTAAATAAAAGAAGGAGAGTAAGCCATGAAACCATTTATGGATGAAGATTTTTTGCTTTCAACAGAAACAGCGCAGAAATTATATCATGAATATGCGGAAGTGATGCCAATTATAGATTATCATTGTCACATCAATCCGCAGGAAATCTATGAAGATAGAAAGTTTGAGAATATTACACAGGTGTGGCTTGGAGCTGATCATTATAAATGGCGCCAGATGCGTTCTAATGGCGTAGAAGAAAGATATATTACAGGGGATGCCACAGACAGAGAAAAGTTCCAGAAATGGGCAGAAACACTTGAAATGGCAATCGGAAATCCACTGTATCACTGGAGCCATTTGGAACTCAAACGTTACTTTGGTTATGAAGGTTGCTTAAATGGTGAAACAGCAGAAGAAGTATGGAATCTTTGCAATGAGAGACTGGCACAGGATTCTATGACGGCAAGAAACTTAATACGTCAGTCTAATGTAACGCTTTTATGCACGACAGATGATCCAGTAGATTCACTTGAGTGGCATAAAAAAATTGCTGAGGATGAAAGTTTTGAAGTACAAGTATTACCGGCATGGAGACCTGACAAAGCAATGTATCTGGAAAAGCCAGATTATCTTGAGTATCTGAAGAAATTAAGTGAAGTAAGTGGTGTGAAGATTGACAGCTTTGCAAGTCTGGTAGAAGCATTACAGAAGAGAATTGAATTTTTTGCATCTATGGGATGTACAGTATCAGATCATGGTCTTGCATATGTCATGCATGCACCAGCTTCTGTAGATGAAGTAGAAAAAGTATTTGCCAAACGTCTATTAGGAGAAATGCCAACAGAGTTAGAAGAAGCACAGTTTAAAACAGCTTTCTTAGTTGCAATGGGTAAAGAATATCATAAACGTGGTTGGGTAATGCAGCTTCACTACGGTGTAAAAAGAGATAACAGCAGAAGAGTATTTGGTAAACTAGGTCCAGATGCAGGTATTGATTGTATTAGTAACTATGCACCTTCTGCACAGTTGGCAGATTTCTTAAATGCATTAGATGAAACAGACGAACTGCCTAAGACAATTGTGTATTCGCTGAATCCAATTGACAACGCAGCAATCGGAACCATTATTGGATGCTTCCAGAATGCGTCTGCAGTTGGCAAAATCCAGCAAGGAAGTGCATGGTGGTTTAATGATCACAAACCAGGTATGCAGGAGCAGATGACAAGTCTTGCAAGTCTTGGACTACTTGGTAACTTTATAGGAATGTTAACGGATTCTAGAAGCTTTTTATCTTATACAAGACATGAGTATTTCCGTAGAATTATGTGTGAACTCATTGGGGGCTGGGTTGAAAATGGAGAGTATCCAGCAGACTATCGTGTTCTAGAGAAAATTGTAAAGGGCATTTCTTATAACAATACAGTACGATATTTTGGATTTGAAGTATAAGTATAAGATATAGCTTGCTATAAGAACAAAGGGAGCGACGTATATTAGCGTGTCGCTCCCTATTTTGGTCCAATAAGACTGCTTGTGAAACGTGTCAGCGTTTGGTTTTCTGATACAATATTTCAGTTATTACGGCTAGTAAAATCTTACAATTTTTAGGGTATAATAAGTTATAGCAAAAATTATACTATAAATAACAAAAAAAATCCTCACTAGATTATGTATAAAATAATAAAATAGAGATACTATAAAGCAGATTGGGTATATCTGTTTTGAATTATAAGATATTGGAGGGAAAAATTATGAGCAAAAACACAAAAGCAGTAAGACCTTTTGGCATGCGGGATAAAATGGGGTATCTGTTCGGTGATTTTGGTAACGACTTTACCTTTATCCTTTCCACAATGATTTTATCCAAATTCTATACTGATGTAATGGGCGTTTCTGCTGCTGTCATTGGTACAATTATGATGTTGGCTCGTTTTGTGGATGCTGTAACAGACGTAACAATGGGGCGTATTTGTGACCGAAGTAAGGTTACTCCTAATGGTAAATTTAAACCGTGGATTTTACGTATGTGCGTACCGGTAGCAATTGCATCCTTCTTGATGTATCAGAGTGGTTTGGCACATTTACCTACTGGTGTAAAGATTGCTTATCTGGCGATTACTTATATTTTATGGGGTTCATTCTGTTACACAGGTATTAATATTCCTTATGGTTCTATGGCTTCAGCGGTTTCAGCAGATCCTGGTGACCGTCAGTCCTTATCAACATTCCGTACAATGGGCGGTATGTTAGCAGGTATGGTAATTGGTATTTTACTCCCTTTGATTGCTTATGAGAAGGTTGATGTAGGTGGTGGAGTAATTAAGGAAACATTGATTGGTTCAAAAGTTACTTTAGCTGCTGGTATTTTCTCAATATTAGCTATTTTATGTTACTTATTATGCTACAAGTTAATTACAGAACGAGTTGTTGTTGAGAGTTCTGGAGAAAAAGCACCTTCTGTTGGTCAGATGATAAAAAGCGCATTTACTAACCGTGCATTAATTTCTATTATCGTTGCTTCTATTGTTATGTTATTAGCTCAGCTTACAATGCAGAACATGGCAGCTTACATCTATCCTGATTATTATAACAGCGCAGCAGCACAGTCAGCTTCTACAATGTTAATGATGGTTGGTATGATTTTAGCAGCAATTTTTGCAAAACCTTTGGCGAAGAAATTTGGTAAAGCAGAAGTTTCTGTTGTTTCTAATATCTTTGCAGCAGGTGTCATGGTTATTATCTGGGTTATCCGTCCTGCAAACGTATGGGTATACTGTGGACTGCAGATGCTTTGCTGGTTAGGACTTGGTGTATTCTCTATGGTATCATGGGCACTCATTACTGACGTTATTGACTATTCAGAATTAAAGAATGGTATTCGTGAAGATGGTTCTGTTTATGCTATGTACTCCTTCGCACGTAAACTGGGTCAGGCTTTGGCAGCAGGTCTTTCAGGATGGTTATTGACAGCAATTGGATATAATTCTGAAGCAGCAGCAGCAGGTCAGGTGCAGTCAACAGAAGTATTGGCTGGTATCTTCAATATTTCTACTTTAATTCCAGCACTTGGATTTGGTTTATTGGCAGCCGTACTTTGGTTCTGGTATCCATTACACAAGAAACAGGTTGATGCAAACGTAGAAGCATTAAAAAAGAAACACGGAGAATAAGTAGAGTATAATACAAATAGGGTCTTTCAAGTGAGAGACCCCATTTTAGATAACAACGACAATTTCTAATATGTATAGTGTATAAATTAAAGAAAGGAATGATTCCAATGAGACACATAATTAATTTTAACAAAAAATGGGCATTTACAAAAAATGCTGACGCAGTACCTGAAACGATGCCAACAAGATGGGATTGGGTAAATATTCCACACTCATGGAATGCAATCGATGGTCAGGATGGTGACAATGATTTTTACCGTGGTACTTGTTACTATGCCAAAGAATTGAACAAGTCTTCTTTACCAGAAGCTGATAAATATTATTTGGAACTTCGCGGTGCTAATTCTTCCGCAGATGTTTATGTAAATGGTAAAAATCTTGCACACCATGATGGCGGATACTCAACATGGAGAGTAGATATTACTGACGCACTTGACTTTAACAATCTCATTGTTGTTGCAGTTGATAATACAGCAAATGAAACTGTATATCCACAGATGGCTGACTTTACATTTTACGGCGGTATCTATCGTGATGTAAATATTATTGCAGTTGCGGATTCACACTTTGATTTAGAATACTATGGTGCTCCTGGTATTAAGGTGACACCAGCAATTGAAGGTGCGAATGCCAAAGTTGAGATTGAAGTTTATGTAAAGAATAAAAAAGATGACCAGACATTGGTTTACAGAATCAAGGATGCAGAAGGCAACGTAGTTGGCAATATCACATCCGATGATACAGTAGCGACAATTGACATTGAAAACGTACATTTATGGCATGGCAGAAAAGATCCATATCTTTATACAGCAGAGGTTGCATTAGTAGCTGGAGAAGATGTTGTAGATGCAGTTTCTACACGCTTTGGATGTCGTACATTTGAGATTGATCCAGATAACGGATTTATTTTAAATGGAGAAGAGTATCCACTGCGCGGTGTATCACGTCATCAGGATAGATGGGGACTTGGTAATGCATTATTACCAGAACACCATGAAGAAGATATTGATTTAATCTGTGAAATGGGTGCTACAACAATCCGTCTTGCACATTATCAGCATGATCAGTATTTCTATGATCTTTGTGATGAAAGAGGTCTTGTAATTTGGGCAGAAATTCCATATATTTCAAAGCATATGCCAACAGGACGTGAAAACACAATTTCCCAGATGAAAGAATTGGTGGCTCAGAATTATAACCATCCGTCTATCGTAGTTTGGGGGCTTTCTAACGAAATTACAATTAGTGGTTCTGATGATGATTTGCTTGATAACCACAACGTGTTAAATGATATTTGTCATGAAATGGACTCTACAAGATTAACAACAATTGCTTGTGTATCTATGTGTGACAAAAATGATCCATACGTTCAGATTCCAGATGTAGTATCATATAATCATTACTTTGGATGGTATGGTGGCGATACATCCATGAACGGTCCGTGGTTCGATGATTTCCATGCAACATTCCCGAAGATCCCAATTGGATGTAGTGAATATGGTTGTGAGGCGCTGAACTGGCACTCTTCTGCACCATTCCAGGGTGATTATACAGAAGAATATCAGGCATACTATCACGAAGAATTAATCAAACAGCTCTTTACTAGAAAATATATGTGGGCAACACATGTATGGAATATGTTCGATTTTGGTGCTGATGCACGTAACGAAGGCGGGGAAAATGGACAGAATCATAAAGGTCTTGTAACATTTGATCGTAAGTACAAGAAAGATTCCTTCTATGCATATAAAGCGTGGTTATCAGATGATCCATTCGTACACATCTGTGGTAAGAGATATGTTGATCGTGTAGAAGATACAACAAAAGTAACTGTTTATTCCAACCAACCAGAGGTTGAATTGTTTGCAAACGGCGTAAGCCTTGGTAAACAAACAAGTGATGTACACTTCTTCTACTTTGATGTACCAAATGCTGGAGAAACAGTTTTAAAAGCTGTAGCAGGTGAATGTAGTGATGAAAGTTTTGTGCGTAAAGTTGATACATTCAATGAAGCATACCGTCTGAAAGAGGAAGGCGCAATTCTGAACTGGTTTGATATCGATGCACCAGAAGGATACTATTCCTTAAATGACAAGATTGGCGATATTATGAAGAGTCCAGAAGGTCAGGCGTTGTTTGGTCAGCTCATGGGTGGCATGGCAGGAAAACAGGCAATGGGCTTTGAAATTAACGAAAACATGATGCAGATGATGGGCGGCTTTACAATGCTTCGTATGATTACATTGGCTGGCGGCATGATGGATATGAAATTTACCAAAGAACAGCTTCTTGGTTTGAATGCACAGTTAAATCAGATTAAAAAAGTTTAATGATAAACACTATACAAATGATGGACAGGACACCTAATAGGTGGTTTAACGTCATACCAAACGCCGGCATGTTTCACGAGCCGTCTTATTGAACAAAAAGGGACTTCCTACAATGGAAGTCCCTTTATAAAAAAGGAGATGATTGCAATGGCACAATTTGTAAAATTAAATCCAGAAGCAGTAAAAGAACTGCGTAAAATAAATCCAGCAATGATTAGCTATAACGTAGAAATGACAGAAGTTACAGGTGGCACATTCTGGAAGGCTTATACACCAGAACAAATTGCGGGTACACAGGAAGTTCCGCCACCAGATTTCAGCAAAGGTTTGGCTTCTATGCATCAGTGGTATGATCCAATTGATACAACAAATCCAAGATTGATTAAACTGGCTAAAGCACTTGGTCCTGTCTGGGTTCGTGTATCTGGTACATGGGCTACAAAAACTTACTATGATTTTGATGATACAGGAGTGGTTCCAGAAGGCTATCAGAATCGTTTAACCAAACAGCAATGGATTAATTTATTAGATTTTGTGAAAGCAGTTGGTGGAAAATTGATTGTCAGCGTTGCAAACTGCGAAGGTTTACATAAAGCAAGTGAGCCCTGGAATCCAAGTCAGGCAGAGCTTTTGTTTGCGCTGAGTAAAGAGCATGGAGTTCCAATTGATGCAGTAGAATTTACGAATGAACCAAATATGATGGAGGGTACAGGTTTTCCGAAAGGATATACACCAGCAGACTTTAGACGTGACCAGGACTTATTCCACAAATGGGTACGCGAAAATTATCCAGATATTATCGTTGTTGGACCAAGTACATGTGATGCAGATGCACTTCGCGGTGATAAAGACGAATCTGGAGGTGCAGGTATTGCAGACATTTTAACAAGCTGTACAACAGGTGAACTGATGGATGGATGTACAGAAAAATTAGATGTATTCAGATATCATTACTATAATGGTGTTTCTGAACGTATGGCAGCAATGTGTCCAGAAATGTTCACACCGGCTTCTGAAGCTACTTCCGAAGCATACTTAGGTATGGCTGGTATGTGTGCAAGAGCATTTGCTCCTTATCGTGATAAATATTGTCCGGGCGGAGAAATGTGGGTTACAGAATCAGGTGATGCAGGTGCAGGCGGACATACATGGGCTTCTACTTATTTAGAAGTACAACGTGAGTTAAACGAGTTTGGAGATTTTGCAACAGTTACCAATGGTGTTATCTTCCACAATACATTAGCATCTTCTGACTATGGATATTTAAAGCATGGAACATTTGAACCACGTCCAAGCTATTTTGCAGCACTGCTGTGGAATCAGTTGATGGGCGACACGGTTTATGATTCTGGTGAAGCTATTCGTGAAGGCGCTCATGTATATGCACATTCACGTGCAGATGGCAAAGAAGGTGTTGCCTACCTTGTCATCAATAACTCTAAGACGGATATAACAACGGTTGAACTTCCAAAGAATGCAGTCCGTTACACATTAAATGGTAATGGAAATATGCGTTCGCCAGTTATGTATCTGAATGGAATGCCATTGGCGCTTGGAGAAAATGATGAAATTCCAGCTATGGAAGGTGAAGCGGTGATGGCTGGTACAGTAGAAGTTGCTCCAGGAGAATGTACTTTCTTTGTATTGTAATACTTTCTTAGCACTTGATTTTGATGGTCTTTATTGCAACCGTCTCGCAAAACTTATTTTACAGAAAATAGTAGCATATATGAAGGCTAGACGATAACCTTCATATATGCTACTACTTTTTGTAAAACTCAAATAATGCTTCGACGGTTGCATACAATCTCACTGCTTTTTAGAAATGAGAAGTAATCATTTCGCGATATTCTTTTGGTGTTTTTCCAACCATTTTTTTAAATGTCTTTGTAAAATAGTTTACGTCTTGGATGCCGCAATATTGTGCTATCATCTGAATCTGCATATCTGTAGAGTTTAATAGAAGAAGTGCATGCTCAATGCGCTTACGGTTTACGTATTCCGTCAGTGTTGAGCCTGTTTCCTTTTTGAATAAAGTTGACAGATAGCTTGGATTCACGTTTAAAAGCTGCGCCTGTGTTTTGAGACTTAGGTCAGCAGTTAAGTCATAATCAATCCCCGTAATTACTTTTCTAATGAGTAAAGAGTATCCTTTTAACGAATGATTTTTAACTAATAAACAGTATTTTCGAATCATTTCCTTTAACATGGACATACACGCGGACTGTGAAGTCAGCGCTTCCAGTTTACGAGCATACTGCGAAGAAATATGGTCTATGTGTATAGGATGAACTGCTGCACTTTCAGCAGCTTTTCTTAATAAGGTATTTAACACGATGCCATAATTTTTCATATCTCGTAATGGATTGTTGCTGCGTTGTTCATACTGACGGGAAGAAATATTGGCAAAGAAAAGTTCCGCTTTGTGTAACTGCCCATTGCTGACAGCATGAATGAGTTGTTGTTCTGCCTCATATCGCTTCTCAACGATTTGTACACTTAACAATGCTTCCTCCGGAGTCTGGATATCTGTAATAGGAATAATGGATTCCTGTGAGTATACAGGAAATTGAAAGTCCTCGCACAGTGTAAACTGATCAGCATTGCCCCAGAGTATTTCACCAAGTGTATAGACTAAGGTGAGTAACATATTTTCATCAGAGAGCAGAGGCATATCCAGATAAAATTGTTCCAGTTGTGTCAAATTTCCCGGAGTTACATGATATTCTTCTGCTAACTTCAAAATATCTGGTTTGGAAATTGGTGCTAGTGTATAAGGACCAATATAGGCAAATACAGGAGTGGCTGTATTTGGTAATCTGAAAAGCAAGTAATTACACATAAAAAGATTTTTAATCTTGTAAATTGTATTTAGCTTACAATTTTGTTCCATTAATTCAAGCAAAGATTCTTCGTCATAATCATAGTTTAAAACATCTTTCAGACCGATATCTTTTAGAACAGTAAATTGTTCAGTCGATTCTTTTGTCAGATAACGCAGGTTGAGACGGAAATTACACAGTAATTTTTCCACAAACTGCAATTCTTTTTCATACCCCATAATACACCTCGTCTGAATCGTACTATTTTTTACTATTATCGTACAATTTTTAGGATATTTCAAGTCTTAACAAAAAAAATACGAAAACTGCAAATAATTCTACTCATGTAAAAAAGAAAAGCATGATAAACTCATTTCATAGGAGAAGGCATAATTCCGTTTGGAATTGAGCATTCTGTATGAGTAGTAAAATGTCACTTTCAATATAGCAAATAGTTGTGTGTTTGATGAGCGGCTATTATGTTTCGTTAAAAGCGGGGTATATACATGAGTACAAATCTGGAGAATTTTCAAAAAAAGAAAGATTGGTTGATTTGTATTGATTCTGACGGATGTGCAATGGATACAATGGATATTAAGCATATTCGGTGTTTCGGCCCGTGCATGGTAGAAGAGTGGGGGCTTTCTGAATGGGAGGCTCCTATTTTAGATAGATGGAATGACATCAATCTCTACACAATGACACGCGGAATCAATAGATTTAAAGGTTTGGCAAAGATGTTAAAGGAGATAGATGCATCTTATTGCAAAATCGAAGATGTAGAGGTGTTGGATAAATGGGTAGAAGAAAGTCCTGAATTATCTAATCCAGCATTGAAGAAAGCGATTGCTGAGAATGAAAGCATCTGTCTGAAAAAAGCTTTATCATGGTCAGAGAAGGTAAATGAAAGTATCAATGCGCTTCCGTTTGAAGATAAGAAGCCATTTGACGGTGTAAAGGAAGCACTTGCGTATGCGCATCAATATGCAGACATTGCCATTGTATCTTCGGCAAATAAGCAGGCAGTTGAGGAAGAATGGGAATTGTATCACTTATTAGAGCATGTAGATATTCTTTTGGCACAGGATGCGGGTAGCAAAGCATTCTGCATTCAGGAACTGGTGAAAAAGGGGTATGACAAGCAGCAGGTATTAATGACAGGCGATGCTCCAGGAGATTATGATGCGGCAAAGAAAAATGATGTATTTTATTATCCGATTCTTGTACGCCATGAAAAAGAATCATGGAGTGAATTTGTAGATAAGGCGGTAAACAATTTGCTGGAAGGCAATTATGGTGGAGGTTACCAGCAGGAAAAAATAGAAGCATTTTTAAATAATTTAAAGTAAGGAGATGTATGCATATGGTAGATTTAAAGGCAAGACCATATTATCTGTCTGATGAAGATTGTAAATGGGTAGAAGAAACAATTGCAGGGATGAGTGATGAGGAAAAAGTTGGTCAGTTATTTTTCCAGTTAACATCTTCTCATGATGAAGATCATTTAAAAGAATTAATGGAAAAATATCATCTTGGTGGATGCCGTTATAACCCAGCACCAGGTGCAGCAATTTTAGAACAGAATCGTAAATTACAAAAATATGCAAAGGTTCCTGTATTTATTGCATGTAATACAGAGATGGGTGGCGATGGCGCTTGTGCAGACGGTACTTTTATCGGCTCTGGCGTGAAAATCGGTGCTACAGATAATGAAAAATATGCGTATGAACTGGGTAAGATGTCCAATGAAGAAGCGGCGGCTATTGGCTGTAATATGGCATTTTCACCTGTATGTGACATCGCATATAACTGGGAGAATACAGAAGTGATTGGACGTGCTTTTGGTAATGACCCAGAACGTGTTGCAAATATGAGTGCAGCATATTTGAAAGGTGCCCACACAATTCCGGGATTTGCCTGCGCAGCAAAGCATTTCCCGGGAAATGGTCAGGATTTCAGAGATGCGCACATTTCGAATAACGTGAACTATTTTGACGTAGAGGAATGGGATAAAACATATGGCCATGTATATAAGACATTGATTGACAATGATCTTGATGCCATCATGGGCGGACATATCCTGATGCCTAAATATGAAAAAGCATTAAATCCAAATATGCAGGATGATGATTTGATGCCAGCAACATTAAGCCATAGTATTATGACAGGACTTCTTCGTGATAAGCTTGGTTTCAATGGTATGGTTGTGACAGATGCCTCTCATATGGTAGCTATGACAAATCGTATGAAACGTAGTGAGATGCTTCCGTTATCTATTAATGCTGGGTGTGATATGTTCTTATTCTTTAATGATCCAGAAGAAGATTTTGCGACTATGTTAAACGCATATAAGGATGGTATTATTAGTGAAGAACGTATGACGGAAGCGTTAACAAGAATTCTTGGCTTAAAGGCTCGTATGGGACTTCATAAAAAAGCCAAAGAAGAGCTTGTACCACAGGCAGACGCGCTAGCAGAAGTTCTGGGTAAAGAAGAGTATAAGGAAATGCAGAAAGTAATTAGTAAAGATTCCATTACTCTTGTAAAATATAAAGATAAAGATATCTTACCAATTACACCAGAACGTTATAAACGAATTATGATTGTTCATATCAAAGGTGCTGCTGGACCTATGGATGACTTAATGAAAATGATGGGCTATGGCGGAGGTAATCCGGCTGAAGTCCTGAAGCAGAAACTGTGTGATAAAGGATTTGATGCGTTTATTTACGAAAGTCCTTTAGACCAGATGAAAAAGCAGATTGCTGCTGGTGAAAAACCAAATATTAATATGTATTTTGCTGGTAAAAATGCAATTGCAGACTTTGTAAAAGATATGGATATGGTGATAACTCTCTGTAATGTATCGAATGGTAGACCAAGTTTTGGTATGTCAAAGGGTGGCGGTGAGATTCCGTGGTATGTATTTGAATTGCCAGTCGTGGTAATAGGTTGTGGTCAGCCAACTATGCTTGCTGATATTCCGCAGGCAAGAACTTATATCAACACGTATGACAGCAAGGAAAGCACAATGGATGCGCTCGTAGAGAAACTGTTGGCAGGACAGGAGGCATTTACCGGCAAAGATCCAATCGATAGCTTCTGCGGACTAATTGATGCAAGATTGTAAGTATGAGCAATTTTTTGGAAAGTGTATAAACTTGTAAATAATAAAGATTCGTCAAAATCTCTCATCTGTGTAGTACAGATGGGAGATTTTTATGGAAATGCGACATTTACATAGATATAAAAAGGGAATAAAATAATTTTTAGCAACAAGAGTGTGGATGTATCTTATATGCATAATAAGCGTTATGTAAACTAAAGGCGCACAATAAATTGCGTATGGAATATATTATGTAAACTGTGAAAGGAGTAGAACTGTGTTATTTACAAATAGAGATTTGAGAAAATTAATTATTCCTCTTGTGATTGAGCAGATACTGGCTGTTTTTGTAGGACTTGCGGATACGATTATGATTGCGGCAGCAGGCGAGGCGGCAGTATCCGGGGTATCCTTAGTAGATACTGTGAATGTTCTTGTTATTAATATCTTTAGTGCATTGGCAACAGGTGGTGCGGTTGTAGCAGGACATTGTCTGGGGCAGAAAGATAATGAAAATGCATCTAAATCTGCATGGCAGATGATACTTGTATCTAGTGTATTTTCTATTGTAATCACAGCACTTTTTATTGGGGCACATGATTTTATATTACGAACTGTTTTTGGACAGATTGAAGCGGATGTTATGGCGAGTGCAAAGATATATCTGATTATTACAGCACTTTCTATTTTTCCATTGGCAATTTACAATGCGTGTGCGGCATTGTTCCGTGCTATGGGGAATTCTAAAGTGACTATGTGGATTTCACTTATTATGAATTTGTTGAATTTTGCAGGGAATGCATTCTTAATTTTTGTCATGAAATGGGGTGTTGCAGGTGCGGCAATTTCGACGACATTTTCCAGACTTGTGGCAGCAGTGATTATTTTTGTCATGATGTTTCATGCAAAAAGAGCTATTACGTTTAAAGGACAGGTAACCTGGAAAATGGATTTTGTACTTGTAAAAAAAATCTTATATATTGGTATTCCTAATGGACTGGAGAACAGTATGTTTCAGCTTGGTAAAATCTTGCTGTTAAGCTTGGTATCAACATTTGGGACGTATGCAATTGCAGCCAACGCGGTCTGTAACACAGTCGCAATGATTAATATATTACCAGGTTTGGCAATTAATCTGGCAATTTTATCTGTAACATCGGTATGCGTTGGTGCCGGTGATTATCAGCAAGCAAGATATTACACAAAAAAGCTTTCTATTTTGATGAATATATGTATGGTTGTTCTTTCATTTATATTGATTATAGGAACGCCATTTATTGTGAAACTTTATCAGCTTAGTGACCAGACAGCGGAGTTAGCAACGCAGGTTATACGTTATCATGCGGTGATGGCAATGTTTATCTGGATTCCATCTTTTTCCATATCAAACACATTGCGTGCGGCAGGTGATGTTATGTGGACAATGGTTGTAGCAGTTATCTCCATGTGGATATTCCGTATTGGCGCTGCCTATATATTAAGCGGTTACTTTGATATGGGATTGATGGGTGTTTGGATTGCCATGACAGTAGATTGGATATTCCGTGCGATATGTTATATGACGCGTTACAAAGGCAAGAAGTGGGAGCAAATGCTTGGTAAGAAGTCGACAGAATAAATATTGATATGTTCCAGCAATTTTATTTATAATTGAATTAATAATGATTTATATTTAGGTAGAAGTGCTTTATATAGCAGTGGAAATGGAGGCTTATGATGTCTTATATAGAATTTAATCATATTGTAAAAGAATACACATCAGGAGAGACTAAAATTCGTGCATTGGATGATGCCAGTTTTTCTGTAGAAAAAGGAGAATTAGCTGTCATTTTGGGGTCTTCTGGGGCTGGAAAAACCACTGCACTTAATATCTTAGGAGGTATGGATACTCCTACTTCAGGACAGATTCTCGTGGATGGCAATGACATTTCAAAATATAAGAAAAAGCAACTGACTGGGTATCGTAGAACAGATATTGGATTTGTATTTCAGTTTTATAATTTGGTGCCGAATCTGACAGCATTGGAAAATGTAGAGCTTGCAGCACAGGTGTGCAAAAATTCTCTAGATGCTTCCGAGACATTGGATAAAGTAGGACTTTCTCATCGAAAAGGTAATTTTCCTTCACAGCTTTCAGGAGGGGAGCAGCAGCGTGTGTCTATCGCGCGTGCATTGGCGAAGAATCCAAAACTTTTGCTTTGTGATGAACCAACAGGGGCACTAGACTATAATACTGGAAAACAGATTTTACAGCTTTTGCAGGATACTTGCCGTCAGGAAAAAATTACAGTTCTTCTGATTACACATAACTCAGCGTTGGCGCCTATGGCAGATAGATTAATTCGATTTAAAAGCGGTAAAGTAGTGGAAATAACATGCAATGAACATCCAACTCCAATTGCCGACATAGAGTGGTAATAATTGAGTTGGAAGTTATGTAAACCGAAGCATGGGAATTTAGTAGCAGTGCATTAGAATTTTTGGAATTAACATAGAGAAAGTAGACATTTTATGAAAAAGGCTTTAAATAAAGATACGATAAGAACAATTTGGAAAGAAAAAAAGAGATTTATTTCTATTATGCTGATTACTATGCTGGGTGTCACTATTATGACGGGCTTATCTGCAGGATGCCAAGATTTGCGCTATTCGGCAGACCGTTTTATGGATTCGCAGGAGTTATTTGATATCAGTGTTATGTCCACGCTTGGATTGACTGAGGAAGATGTGGAAGTGTTTCAGTCTATGGATATCATAGAGAAGGCGGAAGGCGCTTTTAGCGAAGTCGTTCATACCAAAAAGGGTGATTTAAACAAAACTGCCGAGGTCAAAATGATAAAGACAGATGGATTGAATCTTCCTTATATTGTAGACGGTAACCTTCCGGAGTGTGCAGATGAGATAGCAGTTACACAAAACTATATTGCAGAAACAGGAAAGCAAATTGGTGACGTAGTAGAGATTGAAGAAATTATAGAAATTGAGGAAAAGGAAGAAAAGGAAGACGAAGAGACAGAGGTTGAATTAGAAGAAGCGGAAATACCGAATTTTTTAACTACAGACTTTACAATTACAGGTGTTGTAATTGATGTTATGGATATCAATAATGCTGAAGGCTCTGCAGGATTCCGCGCAACGCCTAATGCAGATTATACTTTTTTTGTAACACCGGAATCGATAGAGAGTGATGTTTATACGGCTATTTATTTATCTTTGCGTGGAACATCAGAACTTCTTTGCTATTCGGAAGAATATGAGGCAAAAACTGGCGCTGTCATTTCTATGATTGAAGCAGAGATTATGGAGCAGCGCGAGCAGGCTCGTTATGATGAGATTACCGGAGAAGCATACGATAAAATAAGCGAAGCTGAAGAAGAAATGAATGAGAAATTTGCAGAAGCGGAGCAGGAATTTGCAGAAGCGGAAGAAGAAATCAGCGAAGGTTGGCAGGAAATAGAAGATGGTAAACAGGAACTAACGGATAAACAGCAGGAGGTTGCACAGGAAATTGCTGATGCCAGAAAAGAAATAGAAGATGGTTATGAACAATTGAAGGATGGAGAGGAAGAACTTCGTCAGGCAGAGGAGGAACTAGTAGAAGGAACAGAGCAGTTAAATCAAGGCAAACAAGAACTGATGAAGCAGGAGAAAAGTACAAAAGCCAAACTTCGTCAGGCAGAGGAACAACTCAATACTAAAATACAGGAGAATGAAGCGGCAGCAAAGCTGTTAGAGGAAAATCTTGCTGGATTAACAATGCTATTTGGGGAGGAATGGACGAAAGAAGAAGGAATTCAGAGTGCCTTTGAGGATTATGTAGGTGCCGCAACAGCGGCATTGCTTCCTATGATTAAGGAACAGATGAATGGTGAACAGACTGGAACAGAAGAAGAAATACAGCAGGAAATGCAACAAGTTTTGCAGCAAAATTCAGAAGTACAGGCTGCACAAGGAACGCTCTTTGCAAAATTAAATGCGGCAGCAGTAACCATACTTAACACGGTGAATTCTCAGAATGCATTGTTACAAAGCAGCATCACTGAATTAGAAGAAGCAATTCAGGGATTGGAAACTCTGATTGCCGGCTTATTGACACAAGAAGAAGCATTACAAAATGATATAGAGGTATTGGAAACAGAAATTGCAGAATTAGAGAAGCAGGAGGAACCAGACCAGACAGTACTGACTGCCAAAAAGGAAGCACTGGCAACGAAGCAAGCGGAATTAAAAAATATACAGGAAAATTGTAACGAAGCAAAGGCGCAGTTAGAAAGCAGTCAAAGTACAAAGATGACACTTGAAACTCAGAAAGAAGCCTTACAAACACACAAGGATTCTTTGGAAAAAATGCAGACAGAAAATTTTACGGATATTTTTCAGCTTGCAGCAGGAATGGCGCAAAGTGATGCAGCAGCAGTTGTACTGGAAGAAGCTAAAAAAGAACTAAATGTGCAGAAAAAGTACGCTGAAAAGAAGTTGGCAGAAGCATGGAAACAAATTGAAGTTGGGGAACAAGGGCTAGCACAGGGAAGAACCCAATTGGCAGAAGGTTGGCAGGAGATTGCAGATAACCGTCAAAAACTAGAGGATGGCGTTGCTGAAATCAGCGAAAATGAGCAGAAAGCGAGCGAAGAGTTTGCAGAAGCCTGGGATGAACTTGCAGATGGTGAGAAGGAACTGTTAGATGGCGAAGAGGAACTGGAAGAGAATAGAATAGAGTTTGAAGAAGAGAAGGCAGATGCAATACAGAAAATTGAAGAAGCGAGAGAGAAAATTGCAGATATTGATATGACGCAATGGTATGTGCAGGATAGAACTTCTCTGAGTGGCTATTCGAATGTAAAAAGTGATGCGGAGGCAATAGAATCTCTTGCGTCTGTGTTTATTGTCGTATTTTTTATTGTAGCTATTTTAATTAGCTTGACTACTGTAACACGTATGGTAGAAGAAGGAAGAGGTTTAATAGGTACTTATAAAGCACTGGGATTTACAGATCATGAAATCCGTAAGAAATATGTAGTTTATGCTTTGGCAGCAAGTGTGCTGGGAGGTCTTTTGGGAGATGTTGGAGGATTTGTCATTCTGCCTAAGATTTTATTTATTTTCTTCGATGTTATGTATATGCTTCCAGCATATTTTATACAGTTTAACTTCATGTCAGGAATTATCAGCGTCATCTTATTTGTGATTGGTATTGTAGGAGCTGCGATAATGGCATGCTATGCAGAATTAAAGCATCTGCCGGCACACCTTATGAGACCAAAAGCCCCCAAAATGGGGTCCAGAGTATTTTTAGAATATATTACTCCAGTATGGAAACGATTTTCTTTTCTGAATAAAGTCACGGCACGTAACTTGTTTCGTTATAAAAAGCGTCTTATCATGACGGTATTTGGTATTATGGGATGTACTGCCTTGCTGCTTTTTGGATTTGCGATCAAAGACTCCGTATCAGAATTGATGCCGATGCAATATGAAAACATTTATAAATACGATTTGTTGGCTGCTACCAGTGCAGAAGATAATGAGAAATTGATAGAATATTTGGAGCATAGCGAAGAGGTAGAAGCATATCTGAACATTCAGGTAGAAAGTGTTAAAGTGAAAAACGCAGAAGGATATGCGGAAAAGGTACAGTTGTTTGTGTTCCCTAACGAGGCTTCCATAGAGGAATATGTTACTTTATCTAATGCAGAATATGAGCCTGTTTCTTTGGAAGGAGATGGAATTTATCTAACCGAGAATGCAGCAAAGATATTGGAATTAGAAAAAGGAGAAACAGTAGCTGTTCAGAAGATGAATCTGGAACAAGAAGAAACGGTAATTGCTGATAGAATAAAAAATTATTTGGGCAATAATGTATATATGTCCCAGAAGGCATATGAGACGATTTTTGGAAAGTATGAGCCAAATGGTATACTGGCAAATTTATCCGATACTTGTACTGACCAGATTGCTTTTTCTGATACATTGGCAGAAGAAGACTGGATTATGTCATCTGTTAGCACAGAAGAGTTAAAAGAAGGGTTTTCGGCAGCATTTACCTTGATTAATATTGTTGTTTATGTGGTACTGGTTCTAGCGGCTGGTCTTGCTTTTGTCGTGCTATTTACACTGGCGTCGGTCAATATCTCAGAACGTATTAGAGAGCTTGCTACGATTAAAGTTTTAGGTTTCTTTGATAAAGAAGTGCATTTGTATGTCAATAAAGAAACATTAATTTTAACTGCTTTAGGTATCTTGTTTGGATTGCCTTTGGGAGCGGCGCTTAGTACTACATTGACTACTATATTGAATATGCCATCTATTTATTTTGCGGTAACGATTTATAATAGGAGTTATTTCTTTGCAGCTGGTCTTGCTTTTCTATTTGCATTTATGGTGCAATTAATGACAGATAGATCCTTAAATGAGATTGACCCGGTAGAAGCACTAAAGAGTGTGGAATAAGGTAGTTTTTATACACTTAAAATATAGAGACCAAACGCCGGCACGTTTCACGAGCCGGCTTATTGGACTATAATAATAGACCTTGAAATGTGTTATCAGATTTAATTTAAATTGTCACATTTCAAGGTCTATTATTATTCTTCTACAAATAGGATACCTATGGTATTGGCACCACAGTTGCTAGTTACTGTAGCAGATGCTTTTGTTTCTATCAGTTCTTCTACAGGACAGAGTTTTTTTATTAAGGCATTAACCTTTGCAAGAAGTTTGACTGGACAAGTAGAATAGGTGATAAATAAGCGGTTTCTTTTAATTTTATTGGGCTTTTTCAGCTCTCTACGGACATATCGTAGCACAGATTTGTCGTAGTTACCAATTTGTATTGTTTTTAGTTTCATATCTCCATTTTTCATAAACAGTACAGGATGAATCTTGAAAAAGGAACATACATTTTTAACTAATTTGCTTACTTTTCCTGCGCGATATAGGTAATCTGCATTATAAGCAATAAAGCTGGTAGATACCTTGTTTTTCATGTCTTCAAGCGTTGCTAAGATATCATCTATAGACTTATTTTCTTCGAGTAATTCAATCGCTTTAATGACAAAATGGGCAATTCCAGTAGAGAGATGTCCAGTGTCAAAAACATGAACTTTGTTGTTAAAGTGTTTGGCAGCAGCAATAGCACTTTTGTAAGACAGACTGACTGAAGAGCCAATTGTAATATGTATAATTTCCTCATACTTCTGTAGCATTTGTGTAAAGAATTCGATGTATTCAGAAGCATCTGGTGCTGTTGTATGAATTTGTTGTCCACCTTGTTCAAAATATTCTACGATATTCGTGGATGTAATTTCGGCTAAATCCTTAAAATACCCATGTTCTGTAGCAATATAAAAATATACCACTTTCAAATCATACTTATCCAGAAGAGTTTCAGACAAATCACAGGTACAATCGGTTGTTACCCATACTTTCTTCATCATTCTGCCTCCTTTATTTTCATTTCGGCATTTTGGGTAGCTTCAAGTGCCTTTTCGTATTCAAAGTCCTCAGCGTATTCTTTTACTTTGGTAAAGTACATAGATAGTGCTTTATGATCTAACTTGCAGGAACAAAGCTCTTCTGCGAGTTTCATGATAGTGTCGCCATCAAAATTATTACAAGCATCTATGATATGCGCTACCTTTTCTGTAAATTGTTCTATTGTAATCTCTTGCAAATCCTGTTCCGTCGTTTCAGGAGGTTGCTCTAGTGGATAACCATTCTTTAGAAGATAACTTTGTACGGCATCCATGACTTTATTGTATAGTTTCAGAAATTCGTTATGTTCATTAAGAATAACTTCATAGTTTCCTTCTTTTCCAGCAAGTTCTAATTTTTTGGCAAATTCTGAAAATTCTTCTGCACCTATACTCAAGGAGGAGCTTTTTAAGGCGTGAGCTTTGATTGTATAATTTTGCCAATCTTGTGAATCAAAATGTGCAATAAGAGACTCATTATATTGTTGGCTACTTGCAAAATAAGTTTTTAATATATCACAGTATATTTCTTGATTGCCGCCGGCATACTTGAGTCCTCTTTCATAATTGATAAATTCGTTTGCGGTATCGTTTCCTGTTTTGCTGTTTGCTGTCTCAGGAGATTTTGTACTTTTATCCTCATTCTTGGTTACGGTTGAAGTTGTAATTAAGAGTTTTGGTGGTAACCATGAGCGTAACATTTTATCCAGAACAGATACTTCAATTGGCTTTGCAAGGAAGTCATTAAAGCCTGTACTAAGAAACATTTCTCTAGCACCGTTTACTGCATTGGCAGTTAAGGCAATAATAGGTACTTCCTGATAATATTTATCGTGTAGACTACGAATCATTTGTGTTGCTTCAACACCGTCCATCTCAGGCATCATGTGATCCATAAATACAATATCAAAGTCCTTTGTTTGAAGTGCATCAATTGCAGCCTGTCCGTTGGAAACAGTAATAATTTTCATATTATAAGGTTTCATAAGCCCAACGGCAACTTTTAAATTTGTTGGATTATCATCTACAACCAGAATTTTTGCTTCTGGTGCGATAAAGCGCGAAGTAAATATTTTCGGACCATGTATATCCATGACAAATTTTTCATTGTTCATAATTGCTGCAAATGTTAATGCATAAAAAGGTTTAAAGACACTCTTAATATGACCAGGTAAATCAATAGGCTGAAATCTATCCTGAATTACAACCAGCTGATATTTTTCTGCAATTTCAGATAATGCATTAGAATGTTTGATGTATTCGTCCTGGGCAGTAAAACAATGTGTATATGTACCGGAAGCCATAGCTGATTCCAGAGCTTCAACAGTATCAAATATTGTAAAGTTCACATTGAGTTTCTCGCCTAATTCATGAATGAGTTTATTGTATTGATACTGGGTTTGCTGATGGTTATATTTTTTCCAATCCAGATAAACAGCAACATTTTTTCCTGTGGTTGCCTCAAGCTGTATAAATGGTTCGGGGTCGGATATTTTGAGAGGAATTACAAATCGGAATTCTGAACCTTCGCCATACGTACTGAATACATTGATAAAGCCATGCATCTGTGTTATAAGTCGTTTGGAGATAGCAAGTCCAAGTCCTGTTCCTTCTACCGAACGATTCTTTTTCGTATCAATTCGTTGGAAGCTGGTAAAAAGTTTTTCAATATTTTCCTCAGAGATACCAATACCGGTATCTTTTACTGATACATTTAGATTCATATTGTGTCCATGACGGCTTTGCGTAATTTTTAGTATGACACAGCCCTTTTGGGTAAATTTTATTGCATTGGTTAAGAGATTAATAATAATCTGTCGTATTCTAAGCTCATCGCCTATGAGTCCTTTTGGTATGGTTGGATCAACTCTTACAATAATTTCTATATTTTTTTCACCTTTTCGAGTCATCGCCATATTGATGACATCATTGATTGTGGACGCAATATTAAATGTTTCTTCAATAAGTTCAATTTTACCTGCTTCTATCTTAGAAAAGTCTAAAATGTCATTGATGATAGAAAGCAGAGAACGGCTGGAACTTTGTATATTAAAGCAGTTTTCACGGACTGTTTCATTGACATCATCACGTAGAATTAATTCACACATTCCGACAATGGCATTCATTGGGGTACGGATTTCATGTGACATATTGGCGAGAAAGTCATTTTTAGCACGACTGGTATATTCCAGGTTTTCAATTAGAGTATCTTGCGCCTTACGATATTTGGATATTCGGTATTGCATGACACCACAAAGGAATGTTACGAAAAAATAAACAACAGGAAACCGTTGGGTGTAAGTATCGGAATAGTGGTATCCCATCTGATGTAGTGGGGTCCATAAGTATATTGCAAGGGAAAAACCCAGAATAAGACTAAATGGAATTCCATAATTGGAATTAAAGCAAAATTGTACTGCGGGAGGTACTGCCAAAAGCCATATAATGCTAAATCCTTCCACCCCACCGCTGACAACAAAATACATCATTACGATATAAACACCAGCCATCATAGAAATAGTAAGTTGTGAAGTTTTCTTATAGAAACAAAATACAATAATATTCAATAAATACCAGAGTGCCATGCTTCCTGTTATAATTGCCATACTTTTATGATTAGTAACAATGTTTAATATACACATGATACTGGCAAAAACAGTAATAAGAAGGCTACAAAGAATCAATGTTTTCATATCTAGTTCGATTGATTGTTTGATTTTGCTATATAATGAATTTTTCACAGTTATTCCTCCGAACTTAGTTTAGGAAAAAATCCCTTAGTATTAAAAATATTATACAAGGATTAAAAAAGCACTGCAATAAAAACTTCTGATAACGAACGAAACGGGAATTTGTCTTATGTGCCTTATTAGCTTGAGAAAACAAGAAAAAGATGATAGTATTACTGTTGCAAAGTTTAAAGGCAAATAGAAATATCATTTAAGAGAGGATTTTAGATGAAAATATACGAAACAAGTCACTTGGTAAAGGGAGAGGACTTAAATCATCATGAAACATTATTTGCGGCGAGAGCAACCGCATGGTTGATAGAGGCGGGATTTGTGACAGCTTCTTGTGAGCATGGTAATGCGGATGAGGTTGTGCTACGTAATCTTCATAATTTGTCCTTTGTCAAACCTATCAAAAAAGGTGCTATAGTGAAGTTTGTAAGCCGTATTGTATATGCAGGGGCAACGAGTCTTATGGTTGCAGTACAGGCAATGGATGCTATGACGGAAGATATTGCTGTAGAAGCGTTTATCACTTTTGTTACAATAGAGCAGGGGAGTGGTAAGAAAATGCAACATCAAGTAGTTTTAGATGAAGCAACGGATGAAGTAGAGCGTGCGTTAAGGGAAAAGGCACAACATATTCGTAGCTTTAGGGAGTAGAAATCGTAAGATAAATCTCAAGTGGTTTTATATTTGAGACAGAAGGAAAAGAATGATGGATAGTTCTATGTTTATAGGAACCTGGTGGGCATTACTTCCACCTATTTTGGCAATCGTGCTGGCTTTTATCACAAAAGAAGTATACAGTTCACTTTTGTCTGGTGTTGTGATAGGCGTTTTGTTTTATACGGGGTTTCAGTTATTTTTACGTACCATTCCATATAATCTTTATGCTGTTTTTGTATTTGCCACGGAAAGTAATTCAATTTAAAGAATTTATGGACAGCCTTGTTGAGGGATTTAAACTGATGATTCCGGCTGTTATGGTTTTGATTTTAGCATGGACTTTAAAAGGTGTAGGCGATGCGCTTTGCCTAGGCGACTTTGTAAGTAGTGTGGTTGGCGGTAATGCGTCTGCAAGCTTTCTTGTACCAGTTATTATGTTTGCAGTAGGATTATTCCTTGGATTCTCAACGGGTACTTCGTGGGGAACCTTTGCTATTTTGATTCCAATTGTGACAGCGTTATTTGATGGACAAAATCTGGAAATGATGATTATTTCTGTATCTGCTGTTCTTGCAGGAGCTGTATGTGGTGATCATGTATCTCCAATTTCTGATACAACGATTATGTCTTCAGCAGGTGCACAGAGTAATCATATGAATCATGTATCTACGCAGCTGCAATATGTACTGGTGGTAGCTACAGTGTGTGTTGTGGGTTATATTATTTCAGGTATTACCAAAAATTGGCTGATTTCGCTACTTATTAGTTTAGCGTTTTTGATTATTACATTGGAAGTAATCCGAGTGTTAAATGTAAAGAAAGATAGTAGGACAGGAGCTGCAAAATGTTTAAAATAGATGTGCCTTATATCAATCAAAGTGATAAATATCCTACAGGATGTGAAAGCGTGACTACGGTCATGCTTTTGCATTATTTGGGATATGATATTTCAGTTGATGATTTTATTGTAAATAATTTAAGTATGCGTGAATTTGAAGTACGGGATGGAGTATTGTATGGACCTAATCCGTGGGAATACTTTGCGGGTAGTCCTTATCATCCGGATGCTATGGGATGTTATGCGCCTGTTATTTGTAAGGCATTAGCTGCTATTGTGGGAGAGGATGAAAACGCCTACATTTTTAATGATCCGTACGAAAACAGAGGTGTGATTTCGTGTCCGAAAGATATTATTGTAAATCGATATTATGTATATCATAGTCAGGCAGTTGCCCTAAAGCCAGTGCCTTGCGCAAAAGGTTAGTTGGCTTAGGGGCTGTCGCCTTTTATGCTATCATTCATTTCTTATTGTGCAGAAACTTTTGTTCCTTGCTTCATGGAGTATTTTTCCTTGTACATCATCTTATCTGCGCGACGAACTGTATCCAAAATATCATAGTCAATACGTTTATCGTATAACACATACCCATGCGCCACCTGCATAGTGATAGCAATTAGCTTTTTCGCATTTTCTTTGTTTACTCTTTCGTTTAGTGTGGTGAGTCTGCTTCTGCAGGTTTCCAGAGAAACATCTTTCATCAGCACGCAAAATTCATCTCCACCAAGACGATAACAATTACCGATATCTGAGAAACAATCGGAAATTAGTCTGGCACAAGTGGTAATATAAATATCACCCTGGTCATGACCATAAACATCATTGCATTTTTTGAGATTATTTAAGTCAAACATCGCGACAAGCATATGTTCAGGGGAAAAATCTTCCCCACTAATAAACTCAGCATATGCAGTTCTGTTGAAAAGTCCAGTCAGCTTATCGTGATATGCCATCTGCTCATATCTTCGTGCTTCCTGTCCGATTACAATTAATTTACGGAGTTCCCGAATACTACTAAATCCAAGAATAAAAACATAGATAATAAATGCCAATATGCCGCATAGTAAGGTGGCTTGTGCCTTTAGGGCATAGTAAATAATCAAATCTATTAACAAGGCTACCATACATCCGCAAAGGCAGATAAAATTCATTTTGAAATGTTTGGTAAATCCACATTTACGAATTTCGTATACCATCATAGCAATGACAAGGAGCATCATTGAGAGAATAGAGAGATGTGTTAAAACCAACGTTTCTCTAAAATCTGCAATGTGGAGTATCTGTAAGATAATTTCTATAAACATACTTGTATAACTGATTAAGCAGGGAATATACCATATCCAATGTTTTTTGGTAGAATGCAGTCCCCGGATAAAAAGTGTGCATGGTATACATGCTAATAGTAGTGCAAAATATGGAAGATACGCGGATGCCAGATTGTTATTTAGTATCAATGGAAAAATATCCATATCTGACATTTTCCATATACCAATGAGAATCGCAAATGCACCTAATACGATTAGTGTGTTGTCTGCACTTCCATATTTATAAGCATATAAAGTAAATGCAATATAAAAAATACCTGCAAGAATAGATATTGCACTGATAAAAAGTGCAGGGAAATCACGTGTTATAATTGTTGTTATAATATCATATTGATTACCATAGTAAATGATAGGACGAGAATCCACCGCAGAATCATATACAGGAATTAAGTCAATCCGAATCTCTTTGCCAATATCAGATTCATTTAGTTGGATGATATTCCAAACACGTCCTGGGGTATCCCCGAAGGAATTACGCTTATTGGCATTCATGGAATAAATCTGCGTTCCATCTAGATATACAACAATTTCCTGGTGAATCGAATAGAAAATGAGATGTCCAAATGTGGAGTTTTCAGGATTGTGCGTAAAAGTAAATGTTTGTAGGATACCTTTTGGTGCAGTGGAATCTTCTATAGTTACAACATCATAATCAGATATTGTTGTAAATCCCTCTAAGTGTTCTCTGCTGTTGATGTCAATGCGAAAACCAAACAATATCCATAGAAACAATATTGTAAATGCTGCTAAAAATAATATGTAAATTTTATCTAAAAGAGTCTTCAAAGAAATCCCCCATTTCAACTTATGTTAGGTATATCTTACTATATTTGCCGAAGCATGTAAACAAGGAACCCTTTTTTGATTGTGTGCAACCGTCGAAGCACTGTTTGAGTTTTACAGAAAATAGCAGCATATGTATGGCGCTCCGATAACCTTTATTTGGCGTTTTCTAAATGAAGCATTCGACATCTTTGATTGTTCTGTCCTTCACAAAAGAGGCTTTGCCTCTAGGTGTTCCGGGCAGAACTTGATGTCTCTGTGCTTCATTAAGAAAACGCACAAAACGGTTAAAAGTCGCGCCTATACATATGCTGCTATTTTCTGTAAGACGAGTTTCGCGAGACGGTTGTAATAAAGACCATCAAAATCAGGTACATAGAAATACTTACATTTTTCTGTCGAGTCTCTTTGAAAAAATAAAAACAAAGATATATTGCATATAGCCGGTAACAACAGATAAGAAAGTATTATTATACACCGTGAAGATGCTTATTATTTTGCAACAGTCTTATCTTAAAAATTCGTATTATATGACTTATGCGTCGGCAAGGTTGTCGAAATAACCCTGTACAAGGATAATAGGTGTTCCTTTGTCACCAGAACCACTTGTCAAATCGCATAAGGAACCAATTAAGTCTGTTAACTGTCTTGGTGTTGTTCCTTGGGAAGCCATGTTACCAACGAGGTTTGCATCTTTTTCTTTGATGCTCTTTTCAATAGCTTCTTTTAATTCTGCACCACTTAAATTGCTGAAATCATTATCGGCAAGATATTTTAATTTCAGTTCGTTAGGAGTTCCAACGAGTCCGCTTGTAAATGCAGGAGAAACAACTGGGTCAGCTAATTCCCAAATCTTACCTTGAGGATCCTTGAAAGCACCGTCACCATAAACCATGACTTCGACATGTTTGCCTGTAGCCTTGAGGATTTCAGACTGAATATCTTCTACAAGATCCTGACATTCTCTTGGGAATAATTTAATCTTATCTTCTGTGGATTTGTTGGAGCCAAGTAAACCGTATTTTGTGTTATAGCCGCTTCCATTTACAGATGCTGTTAAGATGTCATCAAGACCTAACACTGCTTTCGCGCCGCCTTCTTTTAAAATCCGTTTTGTTCTTACTCGAGTGTGGATATCACAGTTCACAACACAATCTGTGTAATTTAAGATTGTCTTTGCCTGATTAGCAAAGATAATTTCTACTTCTGCACCAGCTTCTGTGATAATGTCAGAATAGTACTGCACATAATCAACGCCAGTAAATTCATGTTTATTTTCACCGAACAGTTCACGATATTTTTCTAAAGTTAATACATCGCTGTAGGGATTGATGCCCGCATCATCAAGCTGATCATATGTTAAAAGAGCATTTCCCACCTCGTCGCTTGGATAGCTTAACATTAATACAACTTTTTTAGCACCCATTGCAATACCTTTTAAGCAGATTGCAAAACGGTTACGGGATAAAATTGGGAAAATAATACCGATTGTGCCGCCGCCAAGTTTTGTTTTTACATCTTCTGCAATGTCCTGAATGGTTGCGTAGTTACCTTGAGCTCTTGCAACGATAGACTCTGTCAAAGCAATAACGTCACGGTCTCTTAATGCAAACCCTTCGCTTTCCGCTGCTTCTAACACACTTGTAACTGTGATATCTACTAAATTATCACCTTCACGGATGATAGGACAACGGATTCCTCTTGAAACTGTACCGACTCTTCTTTCCATTTAATAAACCTTCTTTACTTTGAGTATAGTGTATTTCTAATTCGATAAAAGTGATTTGTATTCACAATATCGAAAAAATACATGAATATTATACAGGGAACTATGCAAGCATGCAAGAAAAATCATAAATTTCTGCAAATTTATATGATGATATTATATGGAAAGAATTGAGTTTATATATATGTGTATAATTATGTAAACTGTATTGTGAATTTGGAATACACATTGTATAATTGATGTATCTAAAAATTGCTTTGAGTGTCAAGCGAAAATCTAGTGATGGGGGGTCATTATGAACGAAATTATTAAGTCTTTATATGATAGAAAATCTGTGCGTGTATTTGAAGAAAAGCCAATTTTAGCAGAAGATAAGAGACAGATTTTACAGGCTGCAATGGAAGCACCTACTGCTGGCAATCAACAGATGTATACGATATTGGATATTACAGATCAAATGTTAAAGGAAAAATTAGCAGTTAGTTGTGATAACCAGCCATTTATTGCAAAAGCAGCTATGGTATTAGTATTTTGTGCGGATTATCAGAAATGGTATGATGCGTTTATCGAAGGTGGTGCAAAGCCACGTCATCCTGGCTGCGGTGATTTGATGTTAGCGGTAACTGACACTGTCATTGCAGCACAGAATGCCGTTGTGGCAGCACAGAGTCTTGGGATAGGATCCTGCTATATTGGTGATATTATGGAAAATTGTGAACTACATCGTGAGCTGTTGCAGCTCCCAGAATACGTATTTCCAGCAGCGATGCTTGTATTCGGCTATCCAACCAAACAACAAATTGATCGGACAAAGCCAAAGCGCTGCCGTTTAGAGGATATTGTGCAGGAAAATACATATTGTCGCAGAAATGGAGAAGAATTGCGGACAATGTTTGATAAAGAACTGACAAATCGCACATTTGAAGAATGGAGCCAGGCATTTTGTGCTCGCAAATATAACTCGAATTTTTCGCGTGAAATGACACGTTCTGTGGAAGAATATTTGAAGGCATTTCGATAAAGTAAGAAAAAGGGAGACATTTATGTGTAGCACGGCAACCCTTGCCATCCCAATCATTCCATGCTAAATTATTTATATTGAATGTGTTACTTTTGTTTTTTATGTGAAAACGAGGATTAACGAGTAAATCATTCGATGAAATATAATGAAAAAAGGAGTCCTACCATGTACCAAGATAATAAAATCTGGATAGGTCAGTCCGGAGATGAAAAAGTATATATTTACCCAAAGATGGCAAACCGCCACGGTATGATTGCTGGTGCAACCGGTACGGGCAAGACCGTTACCTTAAAAGTACTTGCAGAATCCTTTAGTGATTGTGGCGTTCCAGTATTTCTTGCTGATGTAAAAGGTGATTTGGCAGGCATGTGTAAACCGGGCGTGGCGAGTGAAAGTCTACAGAAACGAATCGATGCTATGGGACTTGTGGAACATGGCTTTCACTATCATGCTTACCCAACAACATATTGGGATGTTTATGGGGAAAAAGGCATGCCACTTCGTACTACGATTTCAGAGATGGGTCCACTTCTTCTTAGCAGAATTATGGATTTGAACGAGATTCAGACAGATATTTTAACTATTATATTTAAAATAGCAGATGACGAGGGATTACTTCTTCTTGATACAAAGGACCTTCGTTCTCTTGTACAGTATGTTGCAGAAAATGCAAAAGAATTTTCAATGCAGTACGGTAATATGTCCAAACAAAGTCTTGGTGCAATTACACGTGCGATTGTTGCATTAGAAGCAGAAGGTGGAGAACAATTTTTTGCTGAACCTGCACTGAATATCGCAGATTGGATGTGTACGGACTGCAATGGCAAAGGTGCGATTCAAGTGCTAGATTGTCAGAAATTAATCAATAGTCCAACTATGTATTCCACTTTTATGTTATGGATGATGTCTGAATTATTTGAAACATTGCCAGAAGCAGGTGATATGGCAAAACCAAAGATGGTATTTTTCTTTGATGAGGCACACCTTTTGTTTGATTCTGCATCCAAGACATTGCTTGAGAAGATTGAACAGGTTGTAAAACTTATACGATCCAAAGGTGTAGGTATTTATTTTATCACACAGAATCCAAAAGATATTCCAGATGGCGTACTTGGACAGCTTGGCAATAAGGTGCAGCATGCACTGCGCGCATATACACCAGCAGAACAAAAAGGCGCTAAGGCAGCAGCACAATCTTTCCGTGAGAATCCGGAATTTGATACATATGACGTGTTGTCTCAGCTTGGAATTGGTGAAGCCCTTGTTTCTGTGCTTGATGAAGAAGGAATTCCAACCATTGTAAAAAGATGTAGTATCTTGCCACCACAGAGCTTGATGGGTGCGTTAGATGATGAGACAAGAAAAAATCAGATTACAGGAAATCTGCTTTATACAAAATATACACAGGTTGTAGACCGTGAGTCAGCGTATGAATTGCTGACAGAAAAAGTGGCGGCAGAGGAGAAGGCAGAAGAGGAAGAGAAAGTAGCAGCAGAGGCAGAAAAATTCCGCCAGAAACAGGAAGCAGCGTTGGCAAAACAGAAGGAAAAGGAAGAAGCCGCTGCCAAAAAGGCGGAAGAGAAAAAGCAGGCAGCCAGAAATAAAGAAGTACAAAGTGCAGTTCGCAAAGTCGCAAGCAGCGCAGGAGGCACTATCGGTAGAGAAATAGGAAATCAGCTTGGTAAGTCCATTGGTGGCAGTTTTGGCAAGAAACTTGGCGGTAATGTAGGTGCTTCTCTTGGTAGAGGAATTTTAAGTACTTTATTCAAATTAAAATAAAAAATTTTGGTGTGTGAAAAAAAACTCTTTCCATGCACCAATTTTTATTATAAAATAGTAACGAAATATTTTGCGACAATAAAAAATAATTAATGATAAGAGGAGAATATAGCGATGAAACAGGACATGATTGTAATTCTTGATCTTGGTAGCACAGAAAATACCGTACTTGCTCGTCAGATTCGTGACATGGGCGTTTACAGCGAGATTCATCCACATGACATTACAGCAGAAGAACTTGCTAAACTTAATAACGTAAAAGGTATTGTGTTAAACGGCGGTGAGAACAGAGTCGTAGATGGTGCGCCTGTTGACGTTTTACCAGAGATTTATGCATGTGGTCTGCCAGTGATTTCTATAGACCATCCAACAGCAAAATGTGATAAACAGTATGATGCACTTCCAACAGATGAGCAGATAAAAGCATTTGTATTTGATGAATGTAAAGCAGAGGCTAACTGGAATATGAAGAATTTCATAGAAGATCAGGTAGAACTTGTGCGTCGTCAGGTTGGCGATAGAAAAGTACTCCTTGCTTTATCAGGTGGTGTTGACTCATCCGTAGTAGCAGCATTGTTGATTAAGGCAATTGGAAAACAGCTCGTATGTGTACATGTAAATCATGGTCTTATGAGAAAAAATGAGTCTGAGGGAGTAGTAGAGGTCTTTAGAAACAAACTTGATGCAAATCTTGTTTACGTAGATGCCACGGATCGTTTCTTAGGAAAACTTGAAAATGTTGCAGATCCAGAAGAAAAGAGAAAAATTATCGGTGGTGAGTTTATCCGTGTATTTGAGGAAGAGGCTAGAAAACTGGAGGGAATTGATTTCTTAGGACAGGGAACCATTTATCCAGACATCATCGAAAGCGGTACAAAGACAGCAAAATGTGTAAAATCTCACCACAATGTAGGAGGACTTCCAGAGGACTTACAGTTTGAACTTGTTGAGCCTTTGGCACAGCTTTTCAAAGATGAAGTGCGTGCGTGCGGTATTGAACTTGGTTTACCAGCAGAGATGGTATATCGTCAGCCATTCCCAGGACCAGGACTTGGTGTTCGTTGTCTCGGTGCAATTACACGTGATCGCTTAGAAGCACTTCGTGAATCCGATGCAATACTTCGTGAAGAATTTGCAAACGCTGGTTTGGACAAAACAGTATGGCAGTATTTTACTGTAGTGCCTGATTTCAAAGCAGTTGGTGTCAGAGACAATGCAAGAAGCATGGGCTATATGTGCGTTATCCGTGCAGTCAACACAATTGATGCCATGACAGCTTCTATCGAAAGAATTGATTATGAACTCTTAGAAAAAATCGCAGATAGAATTACTGCAGAAGTTCCTAGTATCAACAGAGTTGTGTACGAAATCACGAAAAAACCTGTTGCGACGATAGAGTTTGAATAGGAGAAAAACGCTGGAAATGCCCGAAAACACTGGATTTTTGGGAGGCGTGGTTGCAAATTGGTTGCAAAAATGTGTTATCAATGTGTTATCAGAATGAGTTGAATATGTATGAAGTGAATGCCGCAGAGGAATCGGCGGCATTCACTTCTATATTACAAGTTTCAATAAATGTTGAAAGCTATCTTGTACACGATTTATTTTGCAATAAACTGTTCTAATGCTGTATCTATTTTTTGAGACTGTGAAGAAAAGTCTGTAAATACTAATCTTCTATGATAATGATTGGGCTGAAGGCTCTCAGTGTGAGCTTTCAGCCCTTGCTTTATGTATAACAGCTCTTAGCAGGCATGTCAAGTACGGGCGAGCATTCCCGCCC
>JAFUQM010000027.1 GCA_017472325.1 Lachnospiraceae bacterium | reverse complement strand
CAGTCTTATATTTTGAAGATGAAAATATAGAACCTTATATATACTGTATTGATCAAAATGAGTTTGGTATCACATATCATCGTTTTACACAGGATGATTACATCGATTTACAAAGTATGACATAGATGCGAGGCATAAAAATGGGCTGCTCTATACTTGCTTTTTGCCAAATATATTCGTGAAAGCAGATGAGGATAGATGAATAACAATGTGCTTGTTCAAAATAAGATAGAAGATATAAATGACGGTCAATACTGCAATTGTGGAATACAGAAGGAAGAGATATTGCAACGTCTTAGAAAAAAAGGCTTTCGCATTACGAAGCAGCGAAAAGCGCTGATAGATGTTATTCTGGATGGTAACTGTACCTGTTGCAAAGAAATATATTTTCTGGCATCTAAGAAGATGCCGGAGATTGGTATTGCAACAGCGTATCGTATGCTAAGTGTGCTAGAGGAAGTGGGGGCAATAAGAAGAGAAGGGGCATTTCAGATGTGCTGCCATAGGAATGAAGAGGTGCAAGGATGCGAGATTGCTCTGGATAATGATAGATTACTTTCTTTTGATATACAGTGTTTACAGGAGGTTTTAGAAAAAGGGATGGAAGTATGTGGTTATCTGAATGGAGAAAAGATTAAGAAAATCACTGTAAAAAATACATAGATGAGAAAAAAGACTTGCATCTAAATGAGAAAATATTTCAATAAGGAAAGTGGTTGCGGTATCTCGTCATAGTATGGTATTCTAGAAATAGGAAGTAAGAAGGGGGGATTCGCATGAAGTACGAAGAACTAGTTGAAAGAGTAAGAGAAGAGATAAAAGATGCCTGGTTTAGCAAAGGTCTTGGACATGTAGCATTTCAGTTTAATGTGGAAGGAGAAGCAGAGGGAGCTTTTTACATTGAACTTTCAGATGGTAAAATTAACGTAGAACCTTACGAATATTATGATAGAGATATTGTTGTGGTAACATCTGCAGAGATTCTCTTACAGATGGTCGAAGGGAAGCTGGCACCGATGGCAGCATATGCCAATGGACAGATTAAAGTTTATGGTAATGTTGAGACATTAAAACTGTTACCGATTAATAATAAGCCGAAAAAGTCAGAAAGCTAGTCGTAGACAAATAATAAAATAGAAATCAGTAAGAGCATCAAGGTGAAAAATCTTGATGCTCTTTTGGTCCAATAAGACGGCTCGTGAAACGTGCCGGCGTTTGGTGAGGAAAGGATAGGTGCATCATGCAACAGAATCAACAAGACCTGACGATTGGTTCAATTGGAAGAAAAATATTGTTGTTTAGTATTCCGCTTATGATTTCCAATGTTTTACAGGTGCTGTTTCATATGGCTGATATTGCAGTGGTAGGGCGGTTTGCAGGTTCTGCGGCACTTGGTTCAGTTGGATCTACAGCTACACTTGTTGCAATGTTTACGGGCTTTTTTATTGGTATGGCAGCAGGCACAAATGTGCTCGTAGCACTGCATTTTGGTGCAAAAAATAAAAAGGCATTGACAGAAACAATCCATACGGGAGCAATTGTAAGTCTTTTGATTGGATTTATCATTATGGCAGTAGGAATTGGATGTTCCAGAGGTATTTTGCAATTGTTGCAAACAAGACCAGAATTGATTGATGGTGCTGTTTTATACATTAGTATTTATTTTCTTGGTATGCCGGCAATGGCGATTTACAATTTTGGTAATGCGGTATTTAGTGCAGTGGGTGACACAAAAAGACCACTTTGTTACTTATCAGTTTCAGGTGTGATTAATATTGTTTTAAATCTCTTTTTGTCATTGTGTGTGACATGAGTGTAGCGGGTGTTGCGTTAGCGAGTGCAATATCCCAGTATATTTCTGCATTACTTATTCTAATGGCACTGTTTCGCAGTAAGGAAGTGTATGCATTACGTTTATCCTGTCTGCACTTAAATAAGGATAGGGCAAAAGATTTATTACGCATGGGATTGCCGGGTGGCTTACAGAATGCCATTTTCCAGATTGCCAATCTGTTTATTCAGGTTGGTGTCAATTCCTTTAGTGCGACGATGGTAGCTGGCAATTCTGCCGCTGCCAATGCAGATGGATTAATCTACGATGTTATGGCAGCATTTTATACTGCATGCGGCAGTTTTATGGGACAAAATTATGGGGCTGGTAAAAAAGAACGTATTTTAAAAAGCTACTTTGTTAGTCTGGCGTATTCTTTTGCTGTCGGAGCTGTGATGGGATTGACGTTGGTATGCTTTGGACGACAGTTTTTAGGATTATTCAGTGGGGATGTATCTGTGATTGAAGCAGGAATGTACCGTTTGACAATTATGGGGTTTTCTTATGGTGTGTCTGCGTTTATGGATTGTACGATTGCCGCCTCCAGGGCACTTGGGAAGAGTGTAGTACCGACAGCTGTTGTTATTATGGGGTCCTGTGTATTTAGAATTATTTGGGTTTACACGGTATTTGCGCAATTTCAGACCATTTCTTCGCTGTATCTTGTGTATATATGTTCTTGGACCATTACTGCGATTGCTGAGATTTTATACTTTAGCCATGTTTATAGAAGTCAGGTGAAAGGAATATAGAAAATGGAAAGGAGTATCCTGGCGGGAGATGCATATGAAATGTGTGCAGTTCGTTGTGGTGTGTCAAAAAATAAGCCAGACTGTCATGTTTACATGGTAGTCTGGCAAAGTTATAGTTGTGAAACCTACTAAATTTTATTGTTATTTATCCTGGTTTGCAAATTTTTTGATTGCTTCAAAGCTTTCTGAACTGATGACATGTTCGATTTTACAAGCATCCTCAGAAGCAATTTCGCTAGGAACACCAAGGGTTTCTAACCAGGAAGAGAGAAGTTCGTGTCTTTCGTATATCATTTCCGCAATTGCTTTTCCGGATTCTGTCAGATAGATAAATCCGGCATCTGTTACCGTGATATGTTCTTTCTCGCGTAAGTTTTTCATCGCAATGCTGACACTTGGTTTTTTAAAGCCTAATTCGTTGGCGATATCAACGGAACGTACTACGGGAAGTTTTTTGCTTAACATTAAAATTGTTTCTAAATAGTTCTCAGCAGATTCGTTTATTGCCATTTCTATACCTGTCCATTTCCTTTTCATAATGTGATTTGTTAAATCAATTATCTTATTATAACAAGTTCGACAGTAATTTTCAACTGAATGCAACTTTCAAT
>JAFUQM010000026.1 GCA_017472325.1 Lachnospiraceae bacterium | reverse complement strand
GTGCTTCATTAAGAAAACGCACAAAACGGTTAAAAGTCGCGCCTGTACATATGCTGCTATTTTCTGTAAGGCGAGTTTTGCGAGACGGTTGCAATAAAAACCATCAAAATCAGGTGCCTAGAAATACTTGCATTTTTATGACGAGTCCCTTTGAAAAAATAAAAACCAAAGATACATTGCAAATATCAAAATCCGCAGATAAGAAAGTATTATCATATATCATGCTTTGGAAGACTGGGCAGCAGGACGGTATTTTATGGTTCGCATGTCAGGTGCATTCCAAGCTTTTTAAAAGTACGAACATCTACTTCGGATAACATAACGGTAGAGTGAACTTCGCAGCCGTACAATTTAGGTAACTGTTCTAATGCCAGTTTTGCTGCATTGTCAGTTGCTGCACTGATAGAAAGTGCGATGAGGATTTCGTCTGTGTGTAGTCTTGGATTGCGACTGCCTAAATATTCTGTCTTTAATGTCTGGATTGGCTCGATTGCTTTTGGAGATACCATGTGGATATCTGGATCGATGCCAGCTAGTGTTTTTAATGAATTTAATAGGGCTGCGGCAGAGGCTCCGAGTAAATCAGAAGTCTTGCCGGATACCATCTGACCATCGGCGAGTTCGATTGCGGCTCCAGCGAGTCCTGTTTCTTCGGCACGTTCCTTAGCAGCACCAATGACCTTGCGGTCTGCAATTGTGATGCCAGTCTGTTTCATTAATAATTCCAGTTTGTAGATAACTTCTTTGGAACCGAGTCCTTTTTTTGCATCACAGAGAGCACTACAATATCTGCGGATGATTTCCTGTTTAGACGCCTCACAGCATACCTCATCATCGATAATGCAATTGCCTGCCATATTAACTCCCATGTCAGTTGGTGATTTGTATGGACATTCACCGAGAATCTGTTCAAACATTGCGCTCAGAACAGGGAAAATCTCTACGTCACGGTTATAATTGATGGTAGTTTGCCCATAGGCTTCCAGATGGAAGGGGTCAATCATATTGACATCATTTAAGTCAGCAGTTGCTGCCTCGTATGCAAGATTGACAGGATGCTTTAATGGAAGATTCCATACAGGGAATGTTTCGTATTTGGCATAACCAGCCTGAATACCACGTTTATGTTCGTGATAGAGCTGAGATAGACAAGTTGCCATCTTGCCACTTCCTGGGCCTGGTGCTGTTACAATAACAAGTGGACGGGATGTTTCTATATATTCGTTTTTGCCATAGCCTTCGTCACTTACAATGTGAGATATGTTACTTGGATATCCTTCAATTGGATAATGCAGATAAGAACGTATATTCAGATTTTGTAATCTGGTACGGAACTTGTCTGCAGCAGGTTGCCCAGAATATTTTGTAATGACAACACTGCCCACATACATATTTTTCTCTTGAAAAGCATCTATCAGTCGGAGTACATCGGCATCATATGTGATACCTAAGTCACCGCGTGTTTTATTTTCTTCAATGGATTCTGCACTAATGACCATAACAATTTCAGCTTGGTCTTTTAGCTGCATTAGCATTTGAAGCTTGCTGTCAGGCTGGAAGCCTGGTAGAACGCGGGAAGCGTGATAGTCGTCAAATAGTTTTCCGCCAAATTCCAGATACAGCTTGTTGCCAAAAGAAGCGATGCGGTCTTTGATATGTGCAGATTGCATTTGTAAATACTTGTCGTTATCAAAACCTATTTTCATTTATTTTTACCTATCTATTTATATTTTGTGTTTTTAAGGAACTTATCAGTAACGTAAATCTAACATAATATTATCCTCTTAACCTATGTATTATACTACTGATATAAACAAAAAATCTACTATTATCACAAAAAAATGTTTATAAATATTTAATGAAAATCACAGTTTTTTCGCCAGAATCATATTGATTTATAATTTTGCAAACCATATAATGATATCAATGCGGTTATAGCATAAGTATTAATTAAATTAATATTGTAAAATTTAGTTATGGAAATGAGGATAGAACATTGGATAATAACATGAATCATAATAATCACAATCAAGGTAATCCGAATGGTGGACCAAATGGAGAGAAAAATGGTTCGGGGAATGGCCCTAAGAAACAGAATGTTGTGCTAATGTTGATTGCAACATTTGTAACATTGCTTTTTATGAGTTATTTTATGAAGGTTATGAATACAGCAACGAATCCAGAAATTAGTTATACAAGATTTTTGGAGATGTTAGAAGCGGGTGAGGTTGCAAGCGTTACGATAGCTGCTGACCAGATTTATATTGTTCCACCAGTAGAGGAAAAGAAAGCAAGTTTATTTGCAACGCAGGAACCGAGGATTACGTATCATACAGGGAAAGTAGAAGAGGATGATACGCTGACACAGAGGTTAATTGCATATGGCGTAGAGATTAAAGGTGAAGTGCCTGACAGCTCCAGTTTATTAATGACAATATTGCTGTATTATATACTGCCGCTTGTGATTGTGTGGCTGTTGCTTGGTTTCTTGATGAAGAGGATGTCAGGCAGCGGTGGACCAATGGGTGTTGGCAAGAGCAATGCCAAAGTTTATGTTCAAAAAGAAACGGGTATTACATTTCAGGATGTTGCGGGTGAAGATGAAGCGAAGGAATCTTTGCAGGAAATTGTCGATTTTCTTCACAATCCAGGCAAATATGTACAGATTGGTGCGAAACTGCCAAAAGGCGCTCTTCTTGTAGGACCTCCTGGTACAGGTAAAACATTACTTGCCAAAGCTATTGCGGGAGAAGCGAAAGTACCGTTTTTTTCCTTGGCAGGCTCTGATTTTGTGGAATTGTATGTTGGTGTTGGTGCATCGCGAGTAAGAGATTTGTTTAAAGAAGCCAATAAAAATGCACCTTGTATTATTTTTATTGATGAGATTGATGCTATCGGAAGAAGCCGTGATACGAAGTACGGTGTGGATTCTGAAAGAGAGCAGACATTAAACCAGTTACTTTCAGAAATGGATGGTTTTGATACTTCTAAAGGTATTATTGTTCTGGCAGCGACAAATAGACCAGAGGTTTTGGATAAAGCGTTACTTCGTCCGGGACGTTTTGATAGAAGAGTGATTGTAGATAAGCCAGATTTAAAAGGTCGTGTTGAAATACTTAAAGTACACGCCAAGGACGTATTGATGGATGATAGTGTAGATTTTCAGGAGATTGCACTTGCAACAGGTGGTGCGGTTGGTTCTGATCTTGCAAACATGATTAATGAAGCAGCTATCAATGCAGTAAAAGAAGGAAGACATTGTGTTTGTCAGAAAGATTTATTAGATTCTGTAGAAGTAGTCCTGGCGGGTAAAGAAAAAAAAGACCGTGTTATGAAGCCGGAAGAACGTAAAATTGTTTCCTATCATGAAGTGGGGCATGCGTTAGTTGGGGCATTGCAGAAAAATTCTGAGCCAATTCAGAAGATTACCATTGTGCCAAGAACAATGGGGGCTCTTGGGTATGTTATGAGTGTGCCAGAGGAAGAGAAGTATTTAAGTACAAAGGCAGAGCTGGAAGATGAATTGGTAAGACTGGTCGCAGGACGTGCGGCAGAAGAGATTGTTTTTGGCGATGTGTCCAATGGCGCAGCGAATGATATTGAAAAGGCAACAAACCTTGCCAAAGGTATGATAACTCAGTATGGTATGAGTGATAAATTCGGTTTGATGGTACTTGCAACAGTGGAAAGTAGATACCTGGATGGCAGAGCAAGTTTAAATTGTAGCGATGTTACAGCTGCTGAGATTGATAAAGAAGTTATGCGCATGCTGGATGAAAGTTATCAAAAAGCGCTGGCAATGCTTCGTGAAAATCGTGATATTATGGATAAATTAGCTGATTATCTGATTGAAAAAGAGACAATAACCGGTAAAGAATTTATGAAGATTTTAAAGGAAGCAAAAGAGGAAGAGCAGAAACCTGAAGAACAGAAACCTGAAGAAACAACGGATGCTGTCTGAACGATGTAACCGCCGCAGCACTGTTTGGGTGTTACCAAAATAGCAGCCTATGTGCTGCTATTTTCTGTAAAGTGACTTTTACAAGACTATTATAATAAAAACTGATATTTGTTTGTAAAGGGATAAAAGAATGTTTGACTTTGAAGAAGAGTTGAAAAAATTGCCGGCAAAGCCCGGTGTATATTTGATGCATGATGAAAATGATACGATTATTTATGTCGGCAAAGCCATTAGCCTGAAAAACAGAGTCAGGTCTTATTTTCGTGCAAGCACAGTAAAATCTCCCAAAATTGAGAAGATGGTCAGTAAAATTGCACGGTTTGAGTATATTATTACGGATTCTGAGTTAGAAGCACTGGTATTAGAAAACAATCTGATAAAAGAACATAATCCACGTTACAATACGATGCTCAAAGATGATAAAACATATCCGTATATCAAAGTTACGGTGAGTGAAGATTATCCCAGAATATTGTTTGCGCGTGAAATGAAAAAGGATAAGTCAAAATATTTTGGACCATATTCTAGTGCAGGTGCAGTCAAAGATACGATAGAGCTTATGAATAAGCTATATACACTTAGAACATGCAATCGGAATCTTCCAAAGGATTTTGGTAGTGACAGACCATGCCTCAATTATCATATGAAGCAGTGTCTTGCGCCCTGCCAGGGGAATGTGACGAAGGAGGCTTATCGGGAACAGGTTGAGAAAGCATTGGAATTTTTGAATGGTAATTATAGTCCGATATTAAAAGAATTGGAACATAAAATGCAGACAGCTTCTGAAAATCTAGACTTTGAAGAGGCGATTCGTTACCGTGAACTGTTAAATAGTGTAAAACAGGTATCCCAAAAACAGAAAATCACAGACAGCGACGGGGAAGATAAGGATATCATTGCGTTGTCAAAAGACGATACAGACGCTGTTGTACAAGTGTTTTTTGTTAGAAATGGAAAGCTAATTGGTCGGGAACATTTCTATATGACACATGTGTCAGAAGATAGCAAAAGCCAAATATTGGAAAGTTTTGTAAAACAGTTTTATGCAGGAACCCCTTTTATTCCAAAGGAACTGATGTTGCAGGAAGAGATAGAAGATAAAGAAGTTATTGAAAAATGGCTTTCTGCAAGAAAAGGAGCGAGGGTATACCTGCGCATCCCTAAGATAGGCACAAAAGAGAAACTTGTTGAGCTTGCGGCGAAGAATGCGGAATTAGTTTTAAGCCAGGATAGAGAGAAAATCAAACGTGAAGAGGGCAGAACCATTGGTGCGGTCAAAGAGATTGCAGCCTTGCTTGGTTTAGAACACATTTACCGTATGGAAGCATTCGATATATCGAATATTAGTGGATTTGAGAACGTGGGGTCTATGGTTGTGTATGAAAAAGGAAAACCGTGCCGTAGTGATTACCGCAAGTTTAAAATAAAAACCGTGACGGGACCTGATGATTATGCGTGTATGCGTGAGGTTTTAACAAGGCGGTTTTTGCATGGTATGGAGGAACAAAAACAGCTTGATATCAAAGATATTGACAGACAGTTTGGCAGCTTTACCAAATTCCCAGATTTACTTCTGATGGACGGCGGAAAAGGTCAGGTGAATATTGCATTAGAAGTGCTTGCGGAACTGAAACTGGCAATTCCGGTCTGTGGCATGGTAAAGGATGACAATCATAGAACAAGAGGACTATACTATAACAATATCGAGATACCGATTGATAGACATTCAGAGGGTTTTAAACTTGTGACAAGAATTCAGGATGAAGCGCATCGCTTTGCGATTGAATACCATCGTTCCTTGCGCAGTAAGACACAGGTGCGTTCAATATTAGATGACATACCAGGTATTGGACCAGCTAGAAGAAAAGCATTGATGAAGTACTTTAAATCTATTGAAGATATTAAAGCTGCATCTGTGGAAGAATTGATGCAGGTACCAGATATTTCGGAACGTGTAGCAAAAGAAATTCATCTGTTTTTCCGTAATTGATATTCCATTGTTTCTATGCTAAAATAAAAAAATAATGAAACGTAAACCGTGCAGATAGGAGAGGGATTATGGCGAGTGTTAGTTTAACTAAAATTATTGAAAAAATGAAACTGGAGAATCTGACTCCGGAAATTGACATCACAGGAATTAAAATTACGCAGCCGGATATTAACAGACCGGCGCTTCAGATGGCAGGTTACTTTGAACATTATGAGGCAACACGTCTGCAGATTATCGGTTTTGTGGAATATACATATATGGAAGGATTGCCATTTGAACGTAAGAGAGAAATATATAATAAACTGCTCTCCTGTAATATTCCTTGTATTGTTTTTTGTAGAGAATTACAACCAGATGAGTTGTTTTTAAAAACAGCAATTGAACATGGCGTACCGCTTTTGATGACACAGAAGGCAACATCTGCATTTACAGCGGAAATTATCAGATGGTTGAGTGTAAAACTAGCACCTTGTATTTCTGTTCATGGTGTACTGGTTGATGTATATGGTGAAGGTGTGCTTATTACAGGTGAAAGTGGTATTGGTAAATCTGAGGCAGCCCTTGAATTAATTAAACGTGGTCATCGTTTGGTAACGGATGATGTTGTAGAAATCCGTAAAGTAAGTGATGAGACACTGGTAGGTTCTGCACCAGATATTACAAAGCACTTTATCGAACTTAGAGGTATCGGTATTGTCGATGTAAAAGCATTGTATGGTGTATCCAGTGTTAAGGATACACAGTCCATCGACCTTGTTATTCGTTTGGAAGATTGGGACAAGGAAAAAGAATACGACAGACTTGGTCTGGAAGAAGAGTACACAGAATATCTTGGCAATAAGGTAGTATGTCATAATATTCCAATCAGACCAGGACGTAATCTGGCAATTATTTGTGAGTCTGCAGCAGTAAACCATCGTCAGAAGAAGATGGGATATAATGCAGCGCAGGAATTATATACACGTGTACAGAACTCTCTGGCAAGAAGAAGAGAAGAAGATGATGAATAAAGGAGAAGACAATTATGGCAAGTTATGTATTTGGTATTGATGTAGGTGGTACTACTGTTAAGTTAGGTTTATTTGATGCAGAAGGAACAGTGCTGGAAAAATGGGAAATCCCAACAATAACAACCAATCATGGTGAGCAGATTCTTCCAGATATTGCAAAATCAGTTCTGGCAAAAGCAGAAGAAAAATCTATTGCAAAAGAAGACGTTATTGGTGTTGGTATTGGTGTACCTGGTCCAGTTGATGATGAAGGGGTTATTTATAAAGCTGCTAACTTGGGCTGGGATGAATTTAATATTGCAGACAAGCTTGCAGAATTGACAGGATTTACTGTAAAAGCAGGTAATGATGCGAATGTAGCTGCACTTGGAGAAATGTGGAAAGGTGGCGGCTGTGGATATAAAGATATGGTTGCAGTAACACTTGGTACAGGTGTTGGTGGTGGTATTATCTGTAACGGCAGAGTACTCATGGGAGCAACTGGTGCAGGTGGAGAAATCGGACATATGCACATTGTTGATGATGAAACAGAAACTTGCGGTTGTGGCAATACAGGATGTCTGGAGCAGTATGCTTCCGCAACAGGTATTGTCAGATTGGCGAATAGAAAATTACAGGCTTCCGATAAAGACAGTGTACTGCGCACCGGTGAAGTCTCTGCTAAGACTGTATTTGATGCAGTAAAAGCGAATGATGCACTTGCAATCGAAATTGCAGAAGAATTTGGTGATTATCTTGGAGAAGGACTTGCCAATATTGCGGCAGTAGTAAATCCTGAGATTTTTGTTATCGGCGGTGGTGTGTCCAAAGCAGGTGACGTTCTGTTAGACTATATTGAGAAAAACTTCCAGAAATACGCATTTAGAGGATGTAAAGGTGCTAAATTTGCTCTGGCAACACTGGGCAATGATGCAGGTATTTATGGAGCAGCTAAGTTAGTAATAGAATAAGTGGTATGATTTTGACATACCATAATAAAAAACACAGTAGGTGAGAAAAGAATGACCACAGCTTTTTTTGAATATGCAAGACAATGTGTTCCGGAGGAATTTGTTTTAGAACAGGAGCCAATGGCGAAACACACAACGTTTCGTGTAGGCGGTGCAGCAGATTGTTTTATCACAGTACAAAATGAAGAACAACTAGCGAAATTGTTAGTGTATATAACGAAAGTAGAATTGCCGTATTTTATATTAGGAAATGGAAGTAATCTTCTAGTTGGTGATAAAGGATATCAAGGCATTGTGTTACATCTTGCAGAAGATTTTGCGAAGATTTCTGTTGAAGGAACACGTATTACGGTAGGTGCAGGTGCGTTGTTGTCACAGACTGCTAAAATGGCAAAAGAGGCTTCCTTAACAGGCATGGAATTTGCGTCTGGTATCCCAGGCACTATTGGTGGTGCGCTTGTGATGAATGCAGGAGCTTATGACGGAGAGATGAAACAGATTGTCCGCTCGGTCAGAGTGATGGATCAGAATGGAGAGGTTCTGGAATTTGATAATGAGACAATGGAATTTGGTTATCGTACAAGTGCGATTAAGAATAGACCATACATTGTACTTGATGCAGTTTTGGAACTGGCAGAAGGTGATAAAACATCCATTACTGCAAAAATGGAAGAACTTGCAGTACAGAGAAGAGAAAAACAGCCGCTTGAATTTCCGAGTGCAGGCAGTACATTTAAAAGACCAGAAGGATATTTTGCAGGCAAGCTGATTATGGATGCAGGTATGCGGGGATATCGAATTGGCGGAGCACAGGTGTCAGAAAAGCATTGTGGTTTTATTGTAAATCGTGGTGATGCAACAGCAGCAGATATTGCAGAGCTGATTGTAGAAGTACAGGAACGTGTGAAAGCACGTTTTGATGTAAAACTGGAACCTGAGGTAATTACGTTAGGAGATTTTTAAACCTTAGAATAGTACAGAAGGGAAACGGTCATGCGATTTGTAGTAGTGACAGGAATGAGTGGCGGTGGTAAACGAACCGCCATGAAAATGCTGGAAGATATCGGCTTTTATTGTGTAGATAATCTTCCAGTAATGTTAATAGAAAAATTTGTAGAATTGATTGCAACTCCTAATAGTGAAATAACAAAAGTAGCCCTTGGAATGGATATTCGTGCAGATCAGCCATTTGGAGATGCTATAAATACTTTAGATAAGTTAAAAGCTGCAGGCTATGACTATGAACTATTGTTTATGGAAGCAAGTGATGCTGTGCTTATTAAGCGTTATAAAGAAAGCAGACGCTTGCATCCGTTGATGGAGCCTGGAGAGCTTGTACAGGATGGAATTGCAAGGGAAAGAAAAATATTAGAACCGGTCAAGAAAAAGGCAGATTATGTCATTGATACTTCTAATCTTCTGACAAGGGAGTTAAAAGAAGAACTTGACCGCATTTTTGTGAGTAATAAAGAATATAATAGTCTTATGATAAGGACCATGTCATTTGGCTTTAAAAATGGAATACCGGCAGATGCTGATCTCGTGTTTGATGTTCGCTTTCTGCCAAACCCTTTTTATATAGAGGAATTGAAAAATATGACAGGGAATGATAAACCTGTGCAGGATTATGTGATGTCATTTGAGGAGGCTTCTTTATTTTTGGATAAGCTTTCAGATATGATACAGTTTTTGATTCCAAATTATGTAAAAGAAGGAAAATATCAGCTGGTCATTGCGATTGGATGTACTGGCGGTAAGCATAGAAGTGTAACGTTGACCAATGAACTGTATAAAAGACTGGAGGATCAAGGCAACTATGGTTTGACCATTTTCCATAGGGATATTACAGTGGGAAAATAGATGGGAGTGGTTACATGTCCTTTTCGAGTGATGTAAAAGAAGAGCTGGCAAAACATACAGGAAGTGCAAGACATTGTCAGATTGCGGAACTTGCAGCACTTTTGTTGTATTGTGGAAAAGTAAAAAAGGATAAAAATAATCAAATTCAGGTTGTTTTAGAGACGGAGAATTCGTCAGTTGCGCAAAAAGGCTTTACATTATTAAAGAAAACATTTAATATATATACGGAAATAACAGAACGTACTTTAGGAAAACAGAGTAAGAATGCAGTTTATTCGATAAAACTTGAGAAACAGGATGAAGTTATGAAAGTGCTTCAGGCAGTGAAGCTCATGGATGGAACGGGTAATCTGTATTGGGAAAACAGAACAATCAATGCTGTATTAATCAAAAATGGCTGCTGTCAGAGAGCATTTTTACGAGGTGCTTATTTGGCAATTGGTTCTATGAGTGACCCTGAGAAAAGCTATCATCTTGAACTTGTCTGTGTTTCAGAGGAACAGGCAATGCAGTTGCGAGATGTTGTAATTGGATTTGATATAGAAGCTAAGATTGTGCAGCGTAAAAAATATTTTGTTGTATATCTAAAGGAAGGCTCTGGGATTGTAGATTTTCTGAATCTGACGGAAGCATATGTTTCACTTATGAATTTTGAAAATTTGCGCATTCTGAAGGAAATGAGAAATTCTATTAACAGGCGTGTAAATTGTGAAGCAGCGAATATTACACGAACAGTTACCGCGGCCTCAAAACAGGTAGAAGATATTGCGTTAATCAGAGACACATGTGGATTGGCGTCATTACCAGACAATCTGCGTAAGATGGCAGAGGTAAGATTGGAGTATCCAGATGCGCCGCTGAAAGAACTAGGGCAGTATTTGCAGCCACCTGTTGGGAAATCAGGTGTAAATCACAGGCTACGAAAGTTGAGTGAACTTGCAGAAAAGATAAAGACTAGTATGTAGGAGGAGAATTATGATGCAAAAATCTATCGAAATCAAGTTGCCAAAGGGTTTAGAGGCAACTCCAGTTGCGATGCTTGTACAGATTGCAAGCCAGTTTGAGAGTTCCATTTATCTGGAAGCGGAAGGTAAAAAAGTAAATGCAAAAAGCATTATGGGGATGATGAGCCTTGCGTTAGATAATGGAGAAGAAGTTACATTAATCTGCGATGGTGTGGATGAAGTGGAAGCAGAAAAAAAACTGGAAGAATATCTGCTTGGCAATGGACAGTCATAATGGATGCCTAAAGGAACACGAAAGTGTTCCTTTTCTATCGAATAAGAGAATTTACGAAGTATTCTGGCATTTTGTGGAGAAATAGTATGAAGAAAAAGATGATGTTTATTTATAATGCGCATGAAGAAAAAGCGAGAATTAGAAGTAAACTTGTAGAGATTATCGAGGTTTTTGTGCAGGCTGGTTACGAGATAACTGTGATGCCAATGCAAAAGCAGGGAGATGCGATAGCTTTTGTCCGGGAAAAAGAAGAGTACTTTGAATTAGTGGTGTGTAGTGGCAGTGATGTTACATTGACGGAAGCAATAACTGGTATGTTGCAGTGCAAGCATAAAGTACCGATCGGGTATATACCTTGTGGAAGTACCAACGATTTGGCCAGAGGACTAAAAATACCGTCAAATATGGTAAAAGCGGCACATACAGCTGCTGTTGGAGATGTGTTTGCGTATGATGTGGGACGCTTTAATGGAGAAATTTTTCTCTATGCTGCGGCATTTGCACTTTTTACAGATGTTTCTTGTGAGGTACGGCGAGAGATGAAAAGTGTTCATGACCGTATGCTATTTCTTTTAGAGAAAATGAAACGACAGACGAAAATAAAATCATATCACCTAAAAGTACGCTTTGATGATGTGGAAATTGAAGATGATTTTGTTTTTGGCACGATTACTAATTCTAGAACACTTGGAGGTTTTAGAAGAATTACGGGTCAAGATGTAGCGCTGGATGATGGATTGTTTGAAGTTATATTAGTGAAATTGCCCAAAAGTCTTTTTGAGATTAGAAAAACACAGGTTTCGTTGAGGACGAGAATTGTAGACCCTACGTATATCTATTGTTTTAAAACATCGAAAGTAACATTTGAAGCAACAGAAGAGATTCCGTGGACTTGGGATGGTGAATCGGATGCTTTCTATCAAAAAGTCGAAATTGAAAACCTTAATAAAGCATTAGAAATAAAAATTCCACCGAAAAAGTAAAGTTTTTCATCATGTTTTTCTGGAATTCGTATTTTCTTTTTCGGGAAGATGGGTTATAATAGGACAGAAAAGTAAACAATGCAGACGCATGATGCAGTTGTGCGTGCATTAATTTAATAAAATGGAGGGAACATCAATGTTAGTATCAGCAAAAGAGATGCTTGACAAAGCAAAAGCAGGCCACTATGCAGTTGGACAGTTCAACATTAATAACTTAGAGTGGACAAAAGCAATTTTACAGACAGCACAGGAATTAAACAGCCCTGTCATCTTAGGTGTATCTGAAGGCGCAGGAAAATATATGTGCGGATACACAACAGTTGTAGGTATGGTAAATGGAATGATCAAAGAGTTAGGAATCACAGTTCCAGTAGCTCTTCACTTAGATCACGGTTCATATGATCACTGCTACAAATGTATCGAAGCTGGTTTCTCATCAGTTATGTTCGATGGTTCACACTATCCAATCGAAGAGAACGTTGCAAAAACAAAAGAATTGGTTGCAGCAGCTCATGAAAAAGGAATTTCTATCGAAGCAGAAGTTGGTTCTATCGGTGGAGAAGAAGATGGTGTTGTAGGCGCTGGTGAATGTGCAGATCCTAACGAATGTAAAGCAATCGCTGATCTTGGAATCGACTTCCTTGCAGCAGGTATTGGTAACATTCATGGTAAATATCCAGAAAACTGGCAGGGACTTTCTTTTGAAACTTTAGATGCAATTCAGCAGTTAACAGGAGACATGCCATTAGTACTTCACGGTGGTACAGGTATTCCAGCAGACATGATTAAAAAAGCAATTTCTCTTGGTGTTGCTAAAATCAACGTTAACACAGAATGCCAGTTAGCTTTCGCAGCAGCTACACGTGAATACATCGAAGCTGGTAAAGATCAGCAGGGTAAAGGTTTTGACCCACGTAAATTATTAGCTCCAGGCGCAGAAGCTATCAAAGCAACTGTAAAAGAAAAAATGGAATTATTCGGATCAGTAAACAAAGCATAATTGATACTGCAAGAATAGAAGAGAGCCACATGGTAACATGTGGCTCTTATTTATCCAATAAGACGGCTCGTGAAACCTATGTTATAGATTATCTTCTCCATTCGTAGTCTCAAGACCAGTTTTGATTCGAGCCAAATAGTTTTTAGTCATCTTGATTACTTCACCAGAAAGCAAAGTAATTGCAATTAAGTTCGGAAGTGCCATAAAACCATTAAATGTATCTGAGATGCCTACAACAAGATTTAATGAAGTATTGCATCCGATAAAGATTACGAGAATAAAAATGATTTTATAGATTGGTACAGCCTTTAAACCGAATAAGTATTCTACAGCGCGTTCGCCATAATATGACCATCCCAGTATAGTGGAAAGGGCGAAAAGCATAATGGCGATAGAAATAAACTGACCGCCGAAAGTACCGAATACTGATTCAAAAGCGGCACTTGTCAGTGCAACACCACTTTTTAAATGCTCTGGTAAAGATGTTCCGATATATTTTGCATATTCTGTATAATCATATACGCCAGAAGTTAAAATTGTTAGTGCTGTTAAAGTACATACAACCAATGTGTCAGCAAATACTTCAAAGATACCCCACATACCCTGTACAACAGGTTCTTTTACATCGGATGCAGAATGTACCATAACGGAAGAACCAAGTCCGGCTTCGTTAGAAAATACACCTCGGGCAACACCCTGTCGTATTGCTAACATAACTGTGAAACCGGTGACACCTCCTGCGGCAGAAGGAAGTGTAAATGCGTTTTGGAAAATGCTGGCAAGAGCGCTAGGAACAGCACCGATGTTAGTGCAGATAACAATCAATGCACCAATGATATATGTAACTGCCATAAATGGGACAAATTTTTCTGTTACAGCGGCAATTCGTTTGATACCTCCAAGAATAACGAGTGCAGTAAATACCATAATCAAAATAGCGGTTACTGGCTTTGGAATGCCGAAGGAATTGGCAAGGCCATTGGCAATTTCGTTACTTTGTGACATGTTGCCGATACCAAAGGAAGCACACATACAGAATATAGAGAAGATAATGGCAAGCCATTTCCAGCCAAGACCTTTTTCGATATAAATCATAGCACCGCCGACCCAGTTGCCTTTTTCGTTCTTATAGCGGTATTTGATGCCAAGTGCATTTTCAGCATAATTTGTCATCATACCGAGAAAGGCAGAGAGCCACATCCAGAAAATAGCACCAGGACCGCCGAGAGCAAGCGCAATGGCAACACCGGAGATATTACCAACACCGATTGTAGCAGCAAGTGCTGTACAAAGTGACTGGAACTGGGAAATGGCATGTTTGTCTTTGGTTTTTAATACTTTTTTATTTCCCTTTTTAAAGAGTTGTAAGAATGTAATATCCAACCACTCTTTGATGTGGGTTATTTGAAATACTTTTGTTCTGAGAGTAAACATGAGACCAACGCATAGAAAGAATGCGAGCATGATAGGACCCCAGATAAAATCATTTAATACACCGTTGATTTTGGCAATTGTGTCAACGGCACTGTTCATAAAAGTGTTCATAAACAGAGAAACCTCCTTTATTCATTTAAAAAAATATCATAATACATAATACTGGGATTGGTCAATAAAATGTTAAGAAATTGCAAAGAAACAAAAAAGTCTATAAACAGGGAGGATGCCAAGTAAATTACTTTACTTGGCATTTATTATGAAAAAGCTATTTATTAAAATACTTGATATTGACTTAATGAAACGGAATAAGATAATGTTGTATCTTATAATCATAGTATATGAAATGAAAGTGTATAAATCGTGATAGGGAATTAAAGTTTTTTTAAATTAAATGTGAATAAAATATGAACGGAGTGATGTATGGTGAGATTCCGACATGACTCCGTTCAAAAATATTGTAAGGGTATATTGTGCGATTTAGTTTTTCTCTGGTTCAGGATATTCTACTCCAAATGTGTCTACTGTAATAGATTTAATTTGTTGTGGAACAATTGGTCTGTCAGAATAATCTGTTTGTGTCTCCGCAATTTTATCTACATTTTCAATGCCTTCGATTACTTTACCAAAAGAAGCGTAAGCACCGTCTAAATGTGGAGAATTTTTATGCATAATAAAGAACTGGGAGCCTGCTGAATCAGGATGCATAGCTCTCGCCATAGATAAAACACCTTTCTCGTGCTTTAAGTCATTGGTAAAGCCATTCTGTGTAAATTCGCCTTTGATATTGTAGCCAGGACCACCCATGCCTGTGCCGTCAGGACATCCGCCCTGAATCATAAATCCTTTGATGACTCTGTGAAAAATAAGTCCGTCATAGAAGCCATGCTGAATCAGGCTGATAAAATTATTTACAGTGACAGGTGCAATTTCAGGATATAATTCTGCTTTGATTACGTCACCGCTTTCCATAGTAATTGTAACAACTGGATTTTGTGCCATAATATCTTCCTTTCCATTTCAAAATAAGTTATCATAAATCATACAGCTAATATTGTAGCGGAAAATCGATGATTCGTAAAGGGAAAGTAGAAATATAGGAAGAAAGTAAGTTGAATAATAGATGGAAATGATAAGGGAAAGTAAATTAACAGAAGTAATATTAATAATAGAAGAAATGTGTGAAACAGAGTTGAAGGCGTTAGAACAAAATTTGGGGCATTATCATGTAGCGCTACAAAGTGTATTATTGAGCGAGTATGATGTGGATGAAGTGTTAAAAAACCTTTCGCTTCTAAACGAAAGTGCATGTAAAAAACAGGGAACACTATACATTTCGGATAATGAATTTATTATCCAGCAGTTATTAGAAAATGATGCCAATGTGATACTGTTTTTGCGTGAGTATAATAGAGAAGGCAGTTTTTTGGGGGTTACATATGCGATAGAGAGTCTTGCAGGCGTGGACTATGACTATTTGTACCATGTATATCTTAGACTGACAGGACAACCGTGGAGAATTTTAACAACAAAACGTTGTGTTGTGCGTGAGATTACATTAGAGGATGTTCCGACGCTATATGAAATTTATGCCGACCCAGAGGTGGTTCAGTATACAGAAAATCTGTATGAGGATATAGATGAGGAACTTCAATATACAAAAGATTATATTGAAAAGGTGTATGGTTTTTATGGATATGGGATGTGGATTATAGAAGAGAAACAGACTGGAAAAGTCATAGGAAGAGCCGGACTAGAATATAAAGAAGGAAGGGAAGGTGCCGAACTTGGTTTCTTGATCGCAAAGCCATTCTGGAGGATGGGAATTGCCACAGAGGTAGTGGATGCAATCCTGAAATATGCAAGAGACGAACTTGATATTTTCCATATATATGCATTGGTTGAAAAGGAGAATGAAAAGTCGATTGCATTTTGTGAAAAAATGCGATTTGATTTTGTGGAAGAGGAAAGGCAACTTCATAAGACATATCTGATATTTGAAAAAGATATTTGATATTTGTAAATAAGAGACACTTGTTTTTGATTTTTTAAGAATTTTAACTATTTTCTTTGCAGGAAAGACGTGATAGAATGGTCTCAATGTATAAAATTCGGACAGAAAGGTACGGTTATAAAGATGAAAAAAATATGGATGATGATATTAACACTTACTGTGTGTATGGTGACATTGATGGGATGCAGTAATAGTGCAGGCAAAACTGTTTCCATGCAGACAGCAACAGTAGGTGGCATGACGTTAGATTATGATGAAAACCTTTGGGTATACAGTGAAGCTGATAGCACAGATACAAGCGTGGTATTCCGTATTGGAGAAGAATGTATTCTTGGTATTTCCTGTTCTATGGAGAGTACATATCAGAATGGACGCGATATGGTAAATATGACAAAGGTGTTTGTAGAAACCTATGAAGGGTATGCGGAAGTAAAACCAGTAGAAGCTGTTGAGGTGAACGGAGAAACATGGTATGAATGGGGATATCAGTTTGAAGAATCTGATATTACACACAAAGAGTTAAGAAGATGTTATGGTAAGAATTATTATGCGTATAGCATCGCATATACTGCAACAGAGGATGCTTATGATAAATATTTAGCAGATGCTATGGCAGTACTTGATACAGTAAAAATGAATGTGCCAGAGAATACAGAAGCAGAGGCGGCTGCAAAGGCAGAATTGGTGGGCGAATGGGATCTTGCAGATGCGGGATATTTGATTTTGAAAGAAGATGGTACATACCAGTGGTTTATCGATGCTTCAAAGAGTGCAGACAATATGCATTGTGGAACTTTTGCGTGTGATACACAGATTCGAGCGATGAATGATACATCAGGAAAAGCACTTTATCTTGCGATTTTCCCAGAGAAACTTGTAACTGATGGGATAGAAGGCATGACAGCAAATGCGAAATATGACTATGGTTTTTCAGCAGTAGACGGAGAAGGCGGAGCGAGAGAAATGATTAATCTTTCATCCTTCCAGTTGTATACAGCAACAAAAGTGCAGTAAAGCAGAGTTATGTACTGAATAGATAATGCAGATGTACGTTATCCGCAAGTTGTTGAATGACAGATCAAACATTTGAAAAGAGGGGAAGACTATGTTATATAACGCAGGTCTTGTATTAGAAGGCGGCGGTATGCGCGGTGTGTATACTGCAGGTGTATTAGATTTTTTCTTGGATAAAGAGATTGAATTTGCAAGCTGTTATGGTGTATCAGCAGGTGCAGCACATTTATGCAGTTATATATCAAAACAGCGAGGAAGAGCATTACATGTGAATATTGATTATTTGGAAGACAAAAATTATTGTAGTCCATATAGCTTGCTCACAACAGGCGATTTATTCAATGTGAAGATGTGCTATGATACGATTCCGAATAAACTGCTTCCTTATGACTATGAAGAAGCAGAACAATATCCGGGCAAGGCGTATGCGGTTGTAACTAATATTGAAACAGGAGAGCCAGAGTATCTCAGATTACGGGATATGCACAAGGATTTACAGGCTGTCAGAGCGTCGTGTTCTCTGCCGCTTGTGTCCAGGAATGTTCCAATCAATGGAAAGTTATATTTGGATGGTGGCATTTCTGATGCAGTTCCTATTCAGAAATCGATTTTAAAAGGCAATCGCAAAAATATAGTGGTGTTGACGAAGGAGATTGGATATCGCAGAAAGCCATCCAGTCAGCTTGGTTTGATTAAGATGAGATATGCGCGTTATCCGAAAATATATGAATTGATGAAAAACAGACACATCACATACAATCAGATGTTAGATTATCTGGATGCGCAGGTGGAAAATGGGCAGGCGTTTGTGATTCGTCCGAAAAAAGCAAGCGGCATTGGCAGAATTGAAAAAAACAGAGATAAATTAGTAGCCTTATATGAGACAGGATATGAAGATGCCCAAGAATGTTATGAACAGATGATGACATATTTGAATGGAAATGAGATGTAGTGGAGGGGAAAGTTTTGTTAGATGTATTAAAAGCTGTGTTATTCGGTATTGTAGAGGGAATTACAGAATGGCTTCCGGTCAGCAGTACCGGACATATGATTCTGTTAGAGGAATTTGTCAGCTTCCAGAATGTTTCGGAAGGATTCTTTAGTATGTTTGAAGTTGTTGTACAACTTGGTGCTATTATGGCCGTTGTACTTCTGTTTTGGAATCAGATTTTTCCGTTTTCTTTTAAGAAGAACGAAGCTTTTATAAAAAAAGACATTATGACATTGTGGTTTAAAATACTGGTATCTTGTGTGCCGGCAGCAGTGATTGGTGTTGCTTTTTCGGACCAGATGGAGGCATTGTTTTATAACTATACAACCGTAGCTGTAATGTTGATTTTGTTTGGTGTTGCTTTTATTATAGTAGAGACTCGCAATCATGGAAAAAATGCAAAAATCAACTCTTTGGCGCAGCTTACATACCAGACAGCATTGATGATTGGTGTGTTTCAGTTAATTGCGGCAATATTTCCAGGAACCTCGAGGTCAGGTGCAACGATTGTAGGTGCGCTTCTTTTGGGAGTATCTAGAACAGTGGCAGCAGAGTTTACGTTTTTCCTTGCGATTCCGGTTATGTTTGGTGCAAGTCTTTTAAAACTGTTAAAGTTTGGTTTTGATTTTACGGGATTAGAGATTGTGGTCTTATTGGCAGGAATGATAACCGCTTTTGTTGTGTCTGTCATTGTCATTAAGTTCCTGATGGATTATATTAAAAAGCATGATTTTAAAGTATTTGGTTGGTATCGCATTGTATTAGGTATTATAGTGCTTTTGTATTTCGCGGTTGTACAATAATAGAAAAGGATAAGATAACGAGATGAAGTGGATTAAGTTCAGAATTAAAACAATAACAGAAGCAGAAGATATTATTATTAGCACCTTGTAAGATATTGGGTTGGAAGGTGCGCAGATTGAGGATAAAGTACCTCTTACAGCATATGAAAAAGAGCAGATGTTTGTTGACATCTTGCCTGAGACGCAGGAGGATGACGGTATTGCATACCTGAGCTTTTTTGTAGAAGATGATGGAAACGTGAATGTAGAAGAAATTGTAAACAATGTAAAAGAAGAACTAGATGGACTCCGTATGTTTATGGATGTCGGTGAAGGTACAATTACAGTAGATGAAACAGAGGACATTGATTGGATTAATAACTGGAAAGAATATTTTCATCAGTTTTATATAGATGATTTGCTTGTAATTCCTTCATGGGAAGAAGTAAAAGAGGAAGATAAGGGCAAGATGATACTACACATTGACCCGGGTACGGCATTTGGAACAGGTATGCATGAGACGACGCAGTTATGTATTCGCCAGTTAAAGAAATATGTGACACCAGAAACGGAATTGCTTGATGTAGGATGTGGCAGTGGAATCTTAGCTATTTTAGCGTTGATGTTTGGTGCAAAAAAGGCAAAGGGAACTGATCTTGACCCATGCGCAATTGAGGCTACCAAAGAGAATATGGAAGCAAACAATATCAATCCGGAAGATTTTGAAGTTATGATTGGTAATATTATTACGGAAAAAGAAGTGCAGGATGCGGTTGGCTATGAAAAATATGACATTGTTGTCGCAAACATACTGGCGGATGTGCTTGTGCCGTTAACGCCTGTCATCGTAAATCAGATGAAACAAGGTGGTCTTTATATTACCTCCGGTATTATTGATGATAAAGAAGAAACCGTTGTGGAAGCTGTGAAGGCAGCAGGATTAGAAGTGCTTGAAGTAACTTATCAGGGTGAATGGGTAAGTGTTACAGCGCGTAAGTCATAAGATTGGCTGCTATCAAGATGTAATAAAGTATTTTGACATAGAAAATTGGCTGATAGAAGGGCAGGAAATACGATGTATCAGTTTTTTGTTGAGCCAGAGCAGATACAAGATAAAACAATTGTGATTACAGGCGGTGACGTAAATCATATAAAAAATGTTCTCCGAATGAAGCTGGGGGAAGAAATCGCAGTCAGCAATGGCGTGGATGGCAAAGAATACCGCTGTGGAATTGAGGAGATAACAGATACCGAAGTGCGTTGTACGCTTCGTTTTATTAAGGAAGATGGATTGGAACTTCCTGCAAGGGTATATTTGTTCCAGGGACTCCCGAAAGCGGACAAGATGGAATTGATTATCCAAAAAGCAGTAGAACTTGGGGTGTACGAAATTATCCCAATGTCTACAAAGCGTGCAGTTGTAAAACTGGATGATAAGAAAGCCAAAAACAAAATTGCAAGGTGGCAGGCAATTGCAGAGGCAGCGGCAAAACAGAGCAAACGTCGGATTATCCCTTGTGTGACGGATGTGATGACAATGAAAGAAGCAATTCAATATGCTTCTGACATGGATGTCAGAATTATTCCATATGAGTTGGCAGAGGGCATGGATAATACAAAAGCAATCGTCGAAAGTATACAGTCGGGGCAGTCTGTGGCAATTTTTATTGGTCCAGAAGGTGGATTTGAAGAATCTGAAGTAGTGGCAGCACAGGAAGCGGGTGTTATGCCGGTGACGTTAGGCAAAAGAATTTTGCGTACAGAGACAGCTGGATTTACAGTTTTGGCGTGGATTATGTACCGCTTGGAAATATAGGCATATTATAAATATATAACTTTATATAAGATGATAAATGACAGGTGGGAGAAATATGGAAGTTTATCTGGATAACTCTGCCACAACACGAAGTTTTGAAAGCGTTGGAGCGTTAGTGGCAAAGGTTATGTGTGAGGATTATGGCAATCCTTCCAGTATGCACATGAAAGGTGTCGAAGCAGAACAATATGTTCGCCAGGCAAAGGATATCATTGCAAGAACACTGAAAGTAAATGAAAAAGAAATTTATTTTACTTCTGGTGGAACAGAAGCAGATAATATGGCGCTCATTGGAGCAGCAAGGGCGAATTACAGAGCGGGCAGACATCTTATTACAACGAGAATAGAACATCCTGCAATTTTGCAGACAATGAAATACTTAGAAGAACAGGGATTTGAAGTGACATATCTTCCGGTTGGTAAAACGGGACAAATCAGGCTGGAAGATTTACAGAGAGCAATCAGACCGGACACCATTCTTGTATCTATTATGCATACGAACAATGAAATGGGGGCATTACAGCCAATTGAAGAAGCGGGTCGATTGATTAAGAAAATCAATCCAAGAATTTTATTCCATGTTGATGCAGTGCAGGGATTTGGTAAATTTAGAATTTATCCAAAGAAAATGCACATTGATATGCTTTCAGTTAGTGGGCATAAGATTCATGGACCAAAAGGAATTGGATTTTTGTATGTAGATGACAAAGTGAAGATCAAACCAATTGTGTATGGTGGCGGTCAGCAAAAGGGACTGCGTTCTGGTACAGAGAATGTTCCTGGAATTGCAGGTCTTGGTAAAGCTGTGGAAGAGATTTATGCACATTTAGAGGAAGAAGTGGAAAATCTGTATGCAATCAAACATGCTTTTATCAAGGGTGTAACGATGATTCCGGATGTGTATGTCAATGGACTGACAGAGCGAGACAGTGCGCCGCATATTGTCAGCGTGTCTATACGAGGAATTCGCAGTGAAGTGATGTTGCATGCGCTGGAAGATAAAGGAATCTATGTATCAGCAGGTAGTGCATGTGCAGCCAAAAAAGCAACCACATCTGCGACTTTGCAGGCAATTGGCGTAGAAAAGGATTTGTTAGACTCTACGATTCGGTTTAGTTTTTCAGTCTTTACAACAATGGAAGAGATAAACTATACTTTACAGGCGATGTATGATATGATACCAATGCTTAGAAAATATACAAGACGTTAGCAAATAGTGATAGTACGAAGCTATGAAATACTAGAATTTGAATTGTGAGCCAGAGCTTACAGATTACGGAAAGGAAAAAATATTGTTATGTTTACAGCATTTTTGATTAAGTATGCCGAAATTGGCGTAAAAGGTAAAAATAGATATGTTTTTGAAGATGCACTTGTGACACAGATTAAATATGCGTTAAAAAGATGCGAGGGAGAATTTAAGGTTCGTAAGACACAGGGACGAATCTATGTAGATGCCCTGACAGAGTTTGATTTTGATGAAACAGTAGCGAATTTGAAAACAGTTTTTGGTATTTCAGGCATTTGTCCTGTTGTATACGTAGAAGATGAAGGCTTTGAAAAATTAGGTGAGGATGTTGTTGCTTATATCAGAGATGTTTATCCGGATAGAAATAAAACCTTCAAAGTAGCAGCAAGAAGAGCAAGAAAAAATTATCCACTGGATTCTACAGAGATTAATATGGAGATGGGTGGCATTATTTTAGATGCGTTTCCAGAGATGTCAGTGGATGTACACAATCCAGATATTATGTTAAATATTGAGATTCGTGAGAAAATTTATATTTATTCTGAAATTATCCCGGGACCAGGAGGCATGCCGGTTGGTACGAATGGAAAAGCGATGTTACTTTTATCGGGCGGTATTGATTCTCCTGTTGCCGGTTACATGATAGCAAAGCGTGGTGTAAAAATTGATGCAGTTTATTTTCATGCACCACCATATACAAGTGAAAGAGCAAAACAGAAAGTAGTTGACCTTGCAAGACTGGTGTCTCGTTATACGGGACCAATCTATCTTCATGTTGTAAACTTCACAGATATCCAATTGTATATCTATGAAAAATGTCCACATGAAGAGCTGACGATTATTATGCGTCGTTATATGATGAAAATTGCAGAACAGATTGCACAGGAAACAGAATGTCTTGGACTTATTACTGGAGAAAGTATTGGACAGGTGGCATCCCAGACTATGCATTCACTTGCAGTTACAAATGAAGTATGTACTATGCCTGTATTCCGTCCGTTGATTGGTATGGACAAGCAGGAAATCGTAGATATCTCAGAGAAGATTGATACGTATGAGACATCGATTCTGCCATACGAAGACTGCTGTACTATTTTCGTAGCGAAACATCCGGTAACGAAACCGAATCTGAATGTCATCAAACGTCACGAAGAAAATCTTGCAGAGAATATTGATGCGCTTGTTCATACAGCACTTGAGACAAAAGAAGTAATCATTGTAAAGTCAGAGTAACAAAAGAGGGCAATGCCTATTGCCAGCCAATGGGCATTGCCTTAGTGTTTCTTTTGCAAATGATTGTGGGGTAACAAAGAAAAAAGACAGATGCTTTGCATCTGCCTCGTCATTCTTTTGATGTACAATCTGATTATACTAAGTATGGTTTTAATGCTTCAAGTACTTCGTCAGCATTATCTTCAGAATGAATATTTAAATCGATTGGTTTAGATAAATCTAAACTGAAGATACCCATGATAGATTTTGCATCGATTACGTATCTGCCTGATACTAAATCGAAATCATAGTCAAATTTTGTAATATCATTAACAAATGATTTTACCTTATCAATAGAATTTAAAGAAATTTGTACTGTTTTCATTGTAATTTACCTCCTTGTGTGGTTCATACCTTCTGTTACTATACTAATGGTATTGGGAATAAAAGTCAATAATAAAACATTACAAAAAATGTGAGGAATAATATGAAAAATGTAGCATTACACAATCTTGGATGCAAAGTGAACGCTTATGAATTTGACGTAATGCAACAAATGTTACAAGAAAAAGGTTACAATATTGTATCATTTGATCAAGTTGCCGATATATATATCGTAAATACGTGTACTGTCACAAATATTGCGGACAGAAAGAGCAGACAGATGTTGCATCGAGCTAAAAAAATGAATCCAGATGCAGTGGTGATAGCGGTTGGATGTTATGTTCAGACGGGGACAGAGACGGTAGAGCAGGATGCTTGTATCGATCTTGCGATTGGGAATAACCGAAAAAAAGATTTGATTCCGATTATGGAAGAATTTTTAGAAACTAGAAGAAAACCACAAGATTCTATTATCGATATTAATCATACTGACATCTATGAGGAGATGCGTTTAACGCATACGGCAGAGCATACACGTGCTTATATTAAGATTCAGGATGGTTGTAATCAGTTTTGTTCTTATTGCATCATTCCATATGCCAGGGGACGTATTCGCAGTAGAAAACAGGAAGATATTATAGAAGAAGTGAAGGGACTTGCTGAGGCTGGTTATAAAGAAATTGTTCTGACGGGAATTCACATTAGTTCTTATGGAATTGATTTTGTAAGAAATGATACTGCAGATTATATGAGCGCGAGAAACCTGGCATATGAAGAAAACTTTTTCTTAAAATTGGTACAGGCAATTCATGAAGTGAAAGGAATTGAGAGAATTCGTCTTGGTTCTTTGGAGCCGCGTATTGTATCAGAAGTGTTTGCGAGTGAACTGAGCAAGATGCCTAAAATATGTCCGCATTTTCATTTGTCACTGCAAAGTGGTTGTGATGAGACACTAAAACGGATGAATAGGCACTATACATCAGGTGAATACTATGAAAAAGTGGAACTCCTTCGTCGATATTTTTCCAATCCGGCAATTACAACTGATGTTATTGTAGGTTTTCCGGGAGAAACAGAGGAAGAATTTGCAGTATGTGAACAATTCTTAGAACAGATAAAATTATATGAAATGCACATATTTAAATATTCTAAACGACAGGGAACTCCTGCGGCAGTTATGCCAGAGCAGGTGACGGATACTAAGAAAGCCGAGAGAAGCAATAGACTTCTTGCAATGGAACAAAGACATTCTCAGGAATACAGACAGAGTTTTTTAGGGAAAGAAGTTTCTATTTTATTAGAAGAAACAAAGATAATGGATGGAGTGTCCTATATGGTAGGGCATACAAAAGAATACGTAAAGGTAGCAGTCAGAACGAAGGAAGATTTGTCTAATGTCTTGATGCAAGGGATTGCGGATGAGATGTTAACAGATGATATACTGCTTGTGGTGCCGAAAGAATAACGTTGAACTTTCCTTAAAAATAGAGTAAAATAAAAAATAGTATTTTATAAAAGACAGATAGATAAGGGTGTGAAAAAATGCAGGATTTAGGACATACACAATTTTTTAGAGTAGAGACAGAACCGGAAACAGGCGTGAAGGTAGTGCTCTCTACAGTATACGAAGCATTAACAGAGAAAGGATACAATCCTGTAAACCAGATTGTAGGGTATATTATGTCAGGCGATCCAACTTATATTACAAGTCATAAAAACGCAAGAAGTCTGATTATGAAAGTAGAAAGAGATGAGCTTGTAGAAGAGATGCTGACAGAATATATTAAGAACAACGGCTGGGAATAGGAAGAGAAAGGCAAGACATTCATATGCGTATTATGGGATTGGATTTTGGCTCTAAAACAGTAGGAGTTGCCATTAGTGATGCGTTGCTTATTACAGCGCAGGGAATTGACATTATTAGAAGAAAAGATGAGAACAAATTACGCCAGACACTTGCAGCAATTGAAGCATTGATTGTGGAATATGAGGTGGCAGAAATCGTATTAGGACTACCAAAGAATATGAATGATACTGCTGGTGAAAGAGTAGAAAAGACACTGGCTTTCAAAGAAATGTTAGAAAGAAGAACAGGTCTTACAGTACATACATGGGATGAACGCCTGACAACAGTTGCTGCAGACAAGGCAATGATAGAAGCAGGAATACGCAGAGAACATAGAAAAGAACACGTAGATAAAATTGCGGCAGTTTTCATTTTGCAGGGATATTTGGATTATCGGGCGAATAAGGAGAATTAAACGTGGAGAAGATTGTTTTTATGCCGGACGGAGAAGCACCGGTAGAATTTTTTGTATTAGAACAGACACAGCTTGCAGGACAGAAATACATTCTTGTGACAGATTTTGAAGAAGGGGACGGAGAAGCACTGATTTTAAAAGATGTTGCAGGACCAGAAGATGAAGAAAGTATTTATGAAATTGTGTCAGATGATGTGGAATTACATGCTGTGGCAGATGTATTTTCTAATTTGTTAGATGACATTGAATTTGTAGAAGAAAACGAAGAATAAAAGAAGTAAAATACGAAAGATACAGACAGGCTGTTTTATTGAAACAGACTGTTATTTTCGCTGTGAGCATGTAAGAATTGGAGGAAGATTATTTGAAGAAAAAAGAGAATAAGAATGGCTCGAAGCTAAAAATAATTCCGCTGGGAGGCTTGGAGCAGATTGGACTTAATATTACAGCTTTTGAATTTGAAGACAGTATTATTGTAGTCGATTGCGGTCTGGCATTTCCAGAGGATGATATGCTGGGGATTGATCTTGTGATTCCGGATGTCACATATTTAGAAGAGAATATTGATAAAGTAAAAGGTTTTATGATTACACATGGACATGAAGACCATATCGGTGCATTGCCATATGTATTAAAAAAAATCAATGTACCAATTTATGCAACAAAGTTGACGATGGGTATTATTGAGAATAAATTAAAAGAACATAACCTTATGAATGTGACAAAACGTAAGGTTGTTAAATTTGGACAGTCAATTAATTTAGGACAGTTTAGAATTGAATTTATCAAAACCAATCATAGCATTGTTGATGCAGCGGCGCTTGCAATTTATTCACCAGCAGGTACTGTTGTGCATACAGGTGACTTTAAAGTTGACTATACACCGGTGTATGGTGATTCTATTGATTTACAGAGATTTGCAGAAATTGGTAAAAAGGGTGTTCTTGCACTGATGTGTGATAGTACAAATGCAGAACGTCCAGGCTTTACGCAGTCGGAAAAGTCGTTGGGTAGAATATTTGACACGATTTTTGCCGAGCATAGCAACACAAGAATTATTATTGCAACATTTGCATCCAATGTAGACAGAGTGCAGCAGATTATTAACTCTGCTTATAAATACGATAGAAAAGTTGTTGTGGAAGGAAGAAGTATGGTCAATGTCATTGACACAGCTTCCAGTCTGGGATATTTGAATATTCCTGAGAATACACTGATTGACATAGAACAACTGAAAAACTACCCAGATAATAAAACGGTTATCATTACTACAGGTAGCCAGGGTGAAAGTATGGCGGCATTAAGCCGTATGGCAAGCAACATACACAAGAAAATTTCGATTGGACCAAATGATACGGTTATTTTCTCATCCAATCCAATACCAGGGAATGAAAAAGCAGTTACAAAAGTAATCAATGAGCTTTCGGTAAAAGGTGCGGATGTGATCTTCCAGGATGCGCATGTTTCGGGACATGCGTGCCGAGAAGAGATTAAGCTGATTTATACATTGGTACAACCCAAATATGCAATTCCAATTCATGGAGATTATAAACACTTAAAAGCACAGGCAACTCTTGCACAGGAACTTGGCATTGAGAAAGAGAATATTTTTATACTTTCTTCAGGTGAGGTTCTGGAAGTGGATGACATGAGTGCAAATATTACAGGAAAAGTTCCGGTTGGTTCTATTTTTGTAGATGGTCTTGGTGTTGGAGATGTAGGTAATATTGTTTTACGGGATAGACAGCATCTGGCAGAAGATGGTATTCTTATTGCTGTTTTGGCATTGGAACAGACAAGCGGGGAACTGGTTGCGGGACCAGACATTGTCTCACGAGGATTTGTTTATGTGAGAGAATCAGATGAGTTGATGGAAGAGGCAAGAGAAGTGATTGAAAGTGCAACACTTTCCTGCTTAAATAGAGGTATCAGCGACTGGGGCAAGATTAAGTCTACCATTAAAGATGCTTTAGGTGATTATGTATGGAAGAAAACAAAGAGACGTCCGATGATATTACCAATTATCATGGAAGTATAAGAGTGTAGCATAACGACGTATAAACAAAGGAATGAAGAAGGAAAGGTACGGTAGCAAGGATGCAGGCGTTAGAAAATGCGTTAGAAGTGTTAATCAAAGAAATAAAAAATACAGATATTTATCAAGAATACAGAAAACAATTGGCTGAAGTAGAAGCGCAGCCAGGGTTGATGGAGCAAATTGATGAATTCAGAAGAAAAAGAGCAGAACTTCAGAATTCTGCTAATCAGGATGATTTGTTTGAAGAAATTGATAATTTTGACAGGGAGTATGAACAGTTTAGGGAGAATCCAGTGGTGAATGGATTTCTGGATGCTGAATTAGGTTTGTGTCGTATGATGCAGGATATCAATCTCAAAATAACAGAGGAGATTGATTTTGAATAACCTGTGCCTAAGGAGGAAAACGTTATGAAAAACGGACAAATAGTAGGGGCAGTACTTGGCACTATTTTAAAAGTGGTAGTGGCAGCAGTGCTGATTGTAGGGATTTATAAGGTGTCTATGACTGCGTATGACTATGGTTTTCGTATTTTTGGAGAACCGCCTGTTTCAGAAGGTGAAGGGAGACTCATTACTGTAACAGTTCCAGAAGGAAAAAGTGTAATGGAAATAGGGGAACTTCTTGTATCCGTTGGATTAATCCGTGATGCTAAATTGTTCTACATTCAGGAAATGGTTTCTGCATACAAAGATGAATTAAAGCCAGGTATTTATGAATTATCAACATCCATGACGGCAGAAGAAATGATGGCAATTATGGCGGAAGAGCCAGAGGATGAGGAAAACGAATAATGATAGCAGATGAGAGGATGGTTGCTTTTATCAATTCACTTGATAAAGGCAATACACCATTTTTAAATGAATTAGAAGCATTTTCAAAAAAAACCAATGTGCCTATTATTAGAACACAGACGCAAAGTCTGTTAAAGTTTTTGCTTGCGGCAAAAAAGCCTGGGCAGATTCTTGAAGTGGGAACAGCCATTGGTTTTTCTGCGCTTTTGATGAGTGAATATGCGCCAGAAGGATGTCATATTACAACGATTGAAAAATATGAAAAAAGAATTCCGCTTGCACGCGAAAATTTCAAAAAAGCAGGAAAAGAAGCTGAGATTACTCTGTTAGAGGGTGATGCTACAGAAATCTTAAAAGAACTAACGGGTAGTTATGACTTGATTTTTATGGATGCGGCAAAGGGGCAGTATATTCACTTTCTGCCAGATGTGCTACGATTGCTGGCACCGGGAGGGCTTCTTGTATCGGATAATGTATTACAGGAAGGCGATATTCTAGAATCACGTTTTGCGGTGACGAGACGTAACCGAACGATTCATGCGAGGATGCGAGAATATCTGTATGAGTTGACACATCATGAGCAGTTAGAAACCATTGTGCTGCCGATTGGAGATGGCATGACAATTAGTGTGAAAAAATAAGTTTTACACAAGAACACGTTGATATAGAAAGGCATAAGGTGTTTATATGCAGACAAAAAGAAAGGTAGAATTGCTCATACCAGCGAGCAGTCTGGAAGTATTAAAAACAGCAGTTATGTTTGGAGCTGATGCTGTATATATTGGTGGAGAGGCATTTGGACTCCGTGCAAAGGCTAAGAATTTTTCCAAGGAAGATATGGCGGAGGGTATCTGCTTTGCCCATGAACATGGTGTGAAGGTATATGTTACAGCCAATATTCTGGCTCACAATTATGATTTAGAGGGTGCGAGAGAGTATTTTAAAGAGTTAAAAGAAATGAAGCCGGATGCACTCATTATTTCTGACCCTGGTATGTTTACGATTGCCAAAGAAGAATGTCCGGAAATAGAAATCCATATTTCGACACAGGCAAATAATACGAATTATATGACATATCAGTTCTGGTGGAAACAAGGGGCAACACGTGTTGTTTCTGCGAGAGAACTTTCTCTTGCAGAGATTAAAGAGATACGCGAACATATTCCGGAAGAAATGGAAATTGAAAGTTTTATTCATGGTGCAATGTGCATTTCGTATTCTGGAAGATGCCTGCTTAGTAATTATTTTACGGGCCGGGATGCTAATCAAGGGGCATGTACACATCCGTGCCGTTGGAAATATGCTGTAGTGGAAGAAAAAAGACCGGGAGAATATTTGCCGGTTTATGAGAATGAAAGAGGCACATACATATTTAACTCGAAAGATTTATGTATGGTAGAATATATTCCTGAGATTTTAGATGCAGGAATTGACAGTCTGAAAATAGAAGGTCGAATGAAAACTGCACTTTATGTTGCAACTGTAGCAAGAACATATCGAAAAGCAATCGATGATTATATGGAATCAGAGGAAAAATACCGTGCAAATATGGATTGGTACAGAGCAGAGATTGCAAAATGTACTTATAGACAGTTTACGACAGGATTTTATTTTGGAAAGCCAGATGAAAATACACAGATTTATGATAGTAACACTTATGTAAATGAATATATCTATCTGGGAATCGTGGAGGATGTGACAGAGGGATATGTAGCCAAAATTGAACAGAGAAATAAATTTTGTGTAGGTGATACAATAGAAATTATGAAACCGGATGGTAGAAATGTGGAAACGAAAGTGCTTTCCATGAAAACAGAAGATGGAGAATTGGTAGAAACCGCTCCGCATCCGAAACAGGTATTATTCGTAGAATTGAGCGAACAGCCAGAGAAATATGATTTGCTTCGTGTTCAAAAGGCAGAGGAATAATGCACATATAGTATAAAAAATGGCTTGTACCAGAGGAGGAGAATTATGAGCGAAGTAATAAGTGTGGAAGCACTGTTTGGAAGCAAAGTATTTACAAGGGCAACCATGAAAGAACGCCTACCAAAGAACGTTTACAAAGAAGTAATCCGTGTGATTGAACAGGGCGGTGAATTAACCCTTGCTGCTGCTGATGTAGTAGCGAAGGCAATGAAGGATTGGGCAGTAGAAAACGGTGCTACCCATTATACACATTGGTTTCAGCCATTGACAGGTATTACAGCGGAGAAACACGATTCTTTTGTGACACATCCAGATGAAAACGGAAATATGTTAATGGAATTTTCTGGAAAGGAATTAATCAAAGGTGAACCAGATGCTTCGTCGTTTCCGTCAGGTGGGCTTCGTGCAACATTTGAAGCGAGAGGATATACGACATGGGATATTACATCGCCAGCGTTTATCAAAGAGACAGCAACAGGTCCGACCCTTTGTATTCCAACAGCATTTTGTTCTTATACTGGAGAGGCTCTGGATAAAAAGACACCTCTTTTGCGTTCTATGGAGGCTTTGAGCAAACAGGCAATTAGAATTGTGCATTTGTTTGGCAATACAGAAGCCAAAAAAGTGGTCCCTTCTGTAGGGGCAGAACAGGAATATTTTCTGGTTGACCAGAAGAAGGCGTTAAAGAGAGAGGATATTATTTTTGCAGGAAGAACCCTGTTTGGCGCACCAGCTCCAAAAGGGCAGGAAATGGATGATCATTATTTTGGTGTTATCAGAGAACGTATTGGCGCATTTATGCATGATGTGAATCTGGAACTTTGGAAATTGGGTGTAACTTCTAAAACACAACATAATGAAGCGGCACCAGCGCAGCATGAATTGGCACCAATTTATGAATCTGCTAATGTTGCGGTTGATCACAATCAGCTTGTGATGGAGACACTAAAGCGTGTTGCAGGGAAACATGGTCTTCGTTGTATGCTGCATGAGAAGCCGTTTGCGGGTGTAAATGGTTCTGGTAAACACAATAACTGGTCTATTACAACGGATAATGGTGTAAATCTGCTTGAACCGGGACAGACACCAAATGAAAATGTACAGTTTTTATTAGTGCTTGCCTGTATTATGAAGGCAGTGGATACGCATGCAGATTTGTTGAGACAGAGTGCTTCTAATGTAGGGAATGATCATAGACTTGGAGGTTATGAAGCACCACCAGCTATTATTTCTATTTTCTTGGGTGAGCAGCTCGAAGACGTTGTAGAACAGCTGGTAGAAACAGGAAAGGCGGACTCCTTAAAAGAAGGAGGAGTATTGCGGACAGGTGTATCTACACTTCCTGATTTTGTAAAGGATGCGACAGACCGTAATCGTACATCGCCATTTGCTTTTACGGGTAATAAATTTGAATTCCGTATGGTGGGAAGCGAAGATTCAATCGGCAGTCCGAATACGACCTTAAATGCGATTGTTGCAGAGGCGTTCTGCGAAGCGGCAGACAGATTAGAAGCAGCGGAAGATTTTGATACAGCGGTACATGATTTAATCAAAGAATATATGACAAAGCATCAAAGAATTATATTCAATGGGAACGGATATGCACCAGAATGGACGGAAGAAGCGGCTAAGAGAGGTCTTCCGAATATTCCATCTATGGTAGAAGCGGTGGATACACTGACGACAGACAAGGCAATTCAATTGTTTGAGAAATTTGGTATTTTTACAGAAGCAGAGCTTCATTCTCGTGCAGAGATTCTGTATGAAACCTACGCAAAGACGATTAATATTGAAGCACTTACAATGATAGATATGGCTTCCAAGCAGATTGTTCCAGCGGTGACACGTTTTAGTAAAACGCTTGCGGATACAGTCATTGCAATTCGTGAGGCTGGAGCAGATGAAACAGCACCGATGGAATTGTTAAAAACTGTATCCCAGAAACTTACAGAAATGAAGAAAGCAACAGAACATCTGTTGGAAGTAGAGAAAAAGGCTTCTTCCATGTCGAGAGGAAAAGCACAGGCATTTTTCTATCATGATGAAGTGTTGAGTGCTATGAATTCGCTAAGAAAACCAGCAGATGAGCTTGAAAAGCTTGTAGATAAAGAATACTGGCCATTTCCGACATATGCTGATTTGTTATTTGAGGTTTAAGTTTTTTGTCCTTGATTTGTATAGATACTCATTTTGTAAAATGAGTATCTATACAAAAGATATAGCTATCAAGGAGTGCCAAAAAGCTGATATTTAGTGTATTTTAAAAAATAATGCAAAAATTTTAAAAAAATTTTTAAATTATACTTGCATTATTTAAAAAAATGGTATATACTTTACAAGTGCTGAAAACAACAGCACAAAAATAAATATTGGGCTATCGCCAAACGGTAAGGCAACGGACTCTGACTCCGTCATCTCAAGGTTCGAATCCTTGTAGCCCAGCTACTGATGCTCCCTAAAGTTGGGAGCATTATTTTTTACCTATGTTATGTCCTTGGAAGAAGGAGGAGAAAAGATGTATAGTTTTCAGACTAAGGTGCGATATAGTGAAACTGACGAAGCTGGACGTATGAATCTGGATGCCATGATTAATTATTTTCAGGATTGTTCCGTGTTTCATTCAGAAAGTCTGGGGTTGGGTGTTGCATATCTAAAAGAGAATCATCTGGCATGGGTTATGAGCGCGTGGCAGATAGTAATTGAAGAATATCCGCGCTTTTGTGAGGATATTACTGTTGCTACATTTCCGTATGCTTTTAAAGGATTTATTGGATATCGTAATTTTTTTATGGAAAACATAAAAGGTGAGAAGATAGTCAAAGCAAACTCTATTTGGACACTGATTCATACGAATACGATGCATCCGGTAAAACCCAATGCAGCAATGGAAGAAGGGTATGTGCTGGAAGAAAAATTGGACATGGAATATGCGCCGCGTAAGATAGCACTTCCGTCTTCTAATATAAGGGGAGAAGAAATTTTAGTAAAGGCACATCATATTGATTCTAATAATCATGTCAATAATGCGCAGTATATCAGTATGGCAATGGACTATTTGCGCTCGGAACAGACGATACATCAATTGCGGGCCGAGTATAAGAAGCAGGCAGTATTGGGTGACGTGATTGTGCCATTCATAGGAAATACAGAAAATGGAACAGTGATACAGCTTTGTGACACAGAAGAAAGACCATATGCAGTAATCGAGGTGCAATAATTATGATACAATTGGGAAAAAAACAGAAGTTACGCGTTGTGAAAAAAGTGGATTTTGGTGTGTACCTTGCACCAGAAAATCCGGATGAGGATGAAAAGGTACTTCTGCCAATCAAACAGGTACCAGCAGGAATTGGAATCGGTGATGAGATAGAAGTGTTTGTGTACAAGGACTCTAAGGATCGTCTGATATCTACAACCAATACTCCCAAATTGGAACTTGGACAAGTTGCAGAACTGGAAGTTTCGCAGGTAGGCAAAATAGGCGCCTTTTTAAATTGGGGCTTGGAGAAAGATTTGCTTCTTCCATTTAGGGAACAAACCAAAAGAATGAAAGAAGGAGAAAAGTGTCTTGTTGCGCTTTATGTGGATAAAAGTAGTCGTTTATGTGCAACCATGAATGTTTATGAGTATTTGAGAACAGACAGTCCATATGATAAAGAAGACCGTGTAACTGGTCGTGTATATGAAATCAGCAAAGAGTTTGGTGCTTTCGTTGCAGTTGACAATTGTTACTCTGCGTTGATTCCACGTAAAGAATTGTATGGCGATATTCGGGTTGGGGATGATGTTGCGGCAAGAGTAACGCATCGCAAAGAAGATGGTAAATTAAATTTGAGTATTAGAGAAAAAGCATATATTCAAATGCAGACAGATGCGGAAAAGGTGATGCAGATTATTGATAGTTTTGATGGGGCATTACCGTTTAATGATAAAGCCAATCCGGAAGTCATCAGACGGGAAACTGGTATGAGCAAAAATGAATTTAAAAGGGCTGTTGGTGGTTTATTAAAGCAGGGAAGAATTGAGATTACAGAAAAAGCGATCCGTAAAATAAAGTAAAATGGGTTGCTTGCATTTTTGCTTGGATTAGTATAATTTAGGATATAAAGAGGAGAGAGTATTATGAAAGTGCAGAATATCAAAAATGTAGATAAGTTTTTTGATGTGATTAACGATTGTGAAGGAAAAGTAGAATTGGTGACAGGTGAAGGCGACAGATTGAATTTGAAATCTAAACTTTCACAGTATGTATCTTTGGAAAGTATTTTTGCTGATCCATCAATTTCTGAATTGGAATTGATTGCATATGAACCAGATGATATCACAAAGCTGGTCAATTTTATGATGGAGAATTAAGTAATCAATGAACAGTAAAAAAGTAAACAGACTTTTTCTGATTATGATTCTAACGCATTTGGCAGTAGTTACTGTTTTGAACTTTGGAATCATCAAGGTTGAGATTGACATTGTTACGAATTTCATAGTGAGTCAAATGATGATTGCAATACCGGCAGCTATTTTTTGGATAACTTCAAAGGGGCAAAGAAGGTCACTTTTATCGTTTCGTAAAGTGAAAATATCGTCCATGCTGATGGTTGTTCTATTCACGTATCTGATGATGCCGTTAACGACGGTAATCAATGCAGTTTCCATGCTGTTTGTAGAAAATGCAGTAGCAGGAATAAGTGAAGATGTGTTGAATATGCCTTTTGGAGTGATGTTTTTCATGATGGCTGTTTTTGCACCTATGATAGAAGAAATGGTTTTTCGGGGAGTTGTGTACAGAGGGTATCAGAATTCAGGAACGACTTTCCAGGCACTCATTCTGTCTGCGTTTCTGTTTGGATTAATTCACATGAATTTTAACCAGGCACCGTATGCATTTGTGCTTGGTATTGTGCTTGTGTTGCTTGTAGAAGCAACTGGAAGTATATGGTCATCCATTCTTTTTCATATTGTGTTTAATGGCAATTCGGTCTGTCTATTGTTTTTGACAGAAACAATGCTTCCAGAGGCTGCTTTGGAAGAGAGTTCGGCTGAAGTGGGAAGCCAGCAGTGGATTCTGGTCATTTGCGTTTACATGGTGATAGCGATGATTACAACAGCAATTGCTGCGTGTGTATTGGTGTGGATTGCGAATAACGAAGGAAGAATGGGAACGCTAAAAGCAATCTGGACAAATCGCGGAAATGCAAAAGAAAAGATGCTTACAGGAAGTTTTGTTGCAGGTGTTCTTTTATGCCTTGCATATATGATTTTTACTACAGTAGTACTTGGGGTTTAGTGGTGATTACATGAAAGAGATAAATGTACTGGGGATTCAATTGAAAGATTATGCATTGCGTGAATCTTTAAAACTCGTGGACGGGTATATGAAGAACAGAGCGCTAAATACAATTGCCTATATTTCATCTCAGATTCTGGTGACGGCAGATGGAAATGCCGCACAAAAAGAATGGATAGAGTCTATGGATATGACGGTTTGTGCGGAAACGGACATTCTGAATACGGATGGCGGGCTGAGTAAGAATAGGGTCAAAGAAGTGGAAGAAGACGCTTTTTTGACCGAGTTTCTAAAAAAGACGGCAAGAGAAAAACGCAAACTATTTCTTTTGGCAGAAACCCCGGAAGGATTGCAATTGTTGCAGGATGAATTGATTGGTTTGCAAGGAAATCTTCAGATTGTAGGAAAAGAAGTTGTTGCACCAGAAATGAATATTGATAATCTGATTAATGAAATCAATGATTTGGTGCCGGATATTATTTTGTCACGACTTCCTTCCCCGCGTCAGGAATGTCTGATGTATGAAAATAAGAAAAAAATCAATGCGGCGGTTTGGCTGGCTCTTTTGGAAGGAAATGTTGCGCGAACCAGACGGCAGAATGCGTGGAAACGTGTGATGCGCTATATTTATAAAAAAGTATTTCGTAAAAAAGTAGCGGATTACCGTAACAAAGAAGAATAAAAGAAGCTGTTGTGCGATAAATTCAAAAAGTGCGCAGCTTCTTTTTGATTACAAAAAGTAGGCATGGGATTGCGGTGCTTTAAAAAGTATTGTGTAGGTTGCATAGTAAGAAAAAATGAAAAAAACTGGTAAAAACAGCTAAATTGCATAAAATAAGTCGTTTTAAGTATGGATTTTTTTGTAGAAATGTATTAAAATGTAACACAGGTATGTGAAAATTTGGGACTTTCACGTAGGACAATATGTATAAATTGTATAATATTGGGGATGCCAGTAAAAGGAGAGGTTATATGATATCAAATCAAATCATGCAGAATACGATAGAAGGGATTAAGACGATTGCCAGAGTAGATTTATGTATTGCAGACATAGATGGTAAGATTGCAGCAACAACATCCAATGATATAGGCAATGACATAAGGCTGATTACAGAGTTTGCGGATTCACCAGCAGATAGCCAGGAGATACAGGGTAATCAGTATTTAAAAATATATGATGAACAACAGTTAGAATACATCTTGATTGTGAATGGTGCAGGAGAAGATTTATATATGATTGGCAAGATGGCAGCATTTCAGATTCAGAATCTTCTTGTTGCTTACAAGGAACGCTTTGACAAAGATAACTTTATCAAGAATCTGCTTCTTGATAATTTGCTGCTCATTGATATTTACAGTCGTGCCAAAAAACTGCATATTCAGACAGATGTCAAAAGGGTATGTATGATTGTAAAAGTAGAAAATGGAAAAGACAATAATGTCTTGGAAATGATCCGTCACAGCTATGGAAGTAGCAGTAAAGAATTTGTTACTGCAGTAGATGAGAGCAATGTAATTGTAATCAAAGAACTCGCAGATGGTGATGGTAATGCGGAGATAGATAAAGCAGCAAGAACAATCTGTCATTATTTGGAAAAAGAAGGAATCAAACATGTACATATTGCTTATGGTACGATTGTCAAAGAATTAAAAGATGTCAGTCGCTCTTATAAAGAGGCGAAAATGGCGTTGGATGTAGGTCGCATTTTCTTTGAGGAAAGAGATATTATTGCCTATAGCGAACTAGGTATTGGGCGATTGATTTACCAGTTACCAATTCCGCTGTGCAAGATGTTTATCAAAGAGATTTTTGCGGGTAAGAGTCCGGATGATTTTGATGAAGAAACAATTGTGACAATTAATAAGTTCTTTGAAAACAGCTTGAATGTTTCAGAGACTTCAAGACAGCTGTTTATTCATAGAAATACGCTTGTGTATCGTCTTGATAAGCTGCAGAAGAGTACAGGACTGGATTTGAGAGTATTTGAAGATGCGATAACGTTTAAAATTGCTTTGATGGTTGTGCGCTATATGAAATACATGGAAAGCTTTGAGTATTAGGAAATATTTAGGAATAGGTGAAGATAAATGGCAAAAGAAGCAAAGAGAATAAAGAAAGGTACAACAGAACCAAAAGAAGTGATTGTACTAAAGGATGTAAGTAAATCTTATTCTACAGGCGCACCGGCTTTAAACGGAGTAAGTTTGAAAGTGAACAGGGGAGAATTTGTATTTATCGTAGGGGATAGCGGATCCGGAAAGTCGACTCTGATTAAACTTCTGTTAAGGGAATTGCTTCCGACAGAAGGAGAAATTTATGTGAATGGCTGCGATGTTGTTCATCTGAAACGAAGACATATTCCGATGTTTCGCCGGAATATGGGAGTTGTTTTTCAGGATTTCCGTCTTTTAAAGGATAGAAATGTATATGATAATGTAGCGTTTGCACAACGTATTATCCAGGTGCCAACAAAAGAAATCAGAAGAAATGTACCGAGTATGCTTTCTGTAGTAGGACTTGCTGGTAAGTATAAAGCAAAGCCAAAACAGCTTTCGGGTGGGGAGCAGCAAAGAGTTGCACTTGCCAGAGCGCTTGTGAATAATCCACCAATACTGTTGGCAGATGAACCAACGGGTAATCTGGATCCAAAGAATTCATGGGAAATCATGAAACTGTTAGAGGAGATTAACAAAAATGGTACTACTGTGTTAGTGGTGACACATAACAGAGAAATTGTAAATGCCATGCAGAAGAGAGTTATTACAATGAAGAAAGGTATTATTGTAAGCGACGAAGAAAAAGGTGGTTATATCGATGAGGATTAGTACATTGGGATATACGATGAAACAGGGATTTAAAAATATCATTAGAAACAAATGGTTTTCGCTTGCTTCTATTGCGACAATTGCGGCATGTCTGTTTTTGTTTGGGCTTTTTTATGCTGTATTGGCGAATTTTCAGCATATTGTAAAGACGGCTGAAGAAGGAGTATCTGTCACGGTATTTTTTGATGAAGGGTTAGATGATGCCAGAAAGCAGGAGATTGGAGAACTGATTGGCAAGCGTGTAGAGGTAAGAGAATATAATTTTATCTCCGCAGAAGAGGCTTGGGAAGGATTTAAAGCAGATTATTTTGGTGATTATCCAGAATATGCAGAAGGCTATACGGAAAATCCGCTGGCGAATTCGGAAAGCTATGAAATCTATCTAAATGATGTTTCTATGCAGAATGCGCTCGTTACGTATCTGGAATCATTGGAAGGTATTAGAACGGTTAACAAATCTGAAATGACAGCCAATATGTTAACAGGCGTAAATTCTATGATTGCTTATGTGTCTATTGGTATTATTGGCATTTTGTTAGCTGTATCGGTTTTCTTAATTAGCAATACTGTTACAATCGGTATTTCTGTACGTAAAGAAGAGATTAATATTATGAAATATATTGGTGCAACGGACTTTTTTGTACGTTCCCCATTTGTGATTGAAGGAATTATGATTGGGATTATCGGGTCTTTGTTACCACTTGGAATTATATATATCATTTATGAAAAAGTTGTCATTTATATGGGAGAGCGTTTCTCTATTTTAACAGGATTGTTAAATTTTCTTCCGGTTGGAGAAATCTTTTCTGTATTGACACCAGTTGCTTTGGGAATCGGGATTGGTATTGGATTTTTTGGTAGCTTTGTAACAGTAAGAAAGCATTTAAGGGTATGATAGAATGAAGCAGAACTGGAAGAAAATAGTATCCGTTGTTCTTATATTTGCGTTTGCGATGTCCGTATGTGGAATAACACATGCGTCTGCCTTGACCAATGATTCTATCAAGCAGAAGGAAGCAGACATTCAAAAAGCACAGGATGAGAAAAAAATATTACAACAGGGACTTAGTGATGTTCAGAAGCTAGTGAAAGAACTGGAAGCATCAAAAGAAAATCTGGCAACTTATGTAGTAGAGCTGGATGGCAAGCTGAACACAATTCAAGAGAAAATTGAAGAGCTGCAGGGTTTGATTGATACAAAGGAAGAAGAAATTGAGACAACAACAATGCAGTTAAAGGAAGCGGTTGCGACAGAAGAAGCGCAGTATGAAGCAATGAAGATGCGTATTAAGTTTATGTATGAGCGTGGAGAGAGCTTCTATCTGGAGATGATTTTGTCTGCGGACAGCTTTGGAGAGATTTTGAATAAGGCAGATTATGTAGAGCAGCTTTCACAATATGATAGGGAGCAGCTTCAGAAATTTCAGCAGACCCGCCAAGCAGTAGAAGAATGTAAGGCGTTGCTGGAGGAACAGAAGGCAACTCTGGCAGAGGCACAGACAGCGCTGGAGAATGAACAATCATCAGTACAGACGCTGATTGCAACCAAAGAGAAAGAAATTAGAGCTTACGAAAACGATATTGACAATAAGGAAGCAGCAATTAAAGAATATGAAGCAGAGATTGCTGCGCAAAATGCAGAGATTGCAGAACTGGAACGACAGGTTGCTGAGGAGAAAAAGCGGCTTGCGGCAGCAAACAAGTCAGCTATTATTTATGATGGTGGCCAGTTTAAGTGGCCAGCACCTGCTTATACGAGAATTTCAGATGATTATGGAAATCGTATTCATCCAATTCTGAAAGTACCGCAGTTTCATAACGGAATTGATATGGCAGCACCAGGTGGTTCTCCAATTTTGGCAGCATATGACGGTGAGGTTGTTGCGGCAACTTATAATGGCTCTATGGGTAACTATGTAATGATAGATCATGGTGGAGGACTGTATACCATTTATATGCACGCTTCCGCATTGTACGTGTCCAAGGGACAGGTGGTGACAAAGGGGCAGAAAATTGCAGCAGTAGGAACTACAGGTCGTTCGACGGGCAATCATCTGCACTTTAGTGTGCGCTTGAACGGAAGCTATGTGAATCCGTGGAATTATTTATCTTCATAAAAAGTATAATGATATTAAGCAGAGTTAGGGATGAGTAAAAATGCCAGATAAAAAAAGTTACTGGAGCGGTGTTGTCAGTGGTTTACTGATTGCAGCTTTTCTGGTATGTGGTGCCTTTACGGCGACAAAAATATATACGTGGATACAGCATGATAAGGTAAAGGAAGGCACGAAAGAAGCTGTTTCTGCTAGTGTGACAGAGCAATTTCTGGATGACAATACTTTGGAAAAGATGCAGTTGATTCAGGAAACAATAGAGACATATTATTTGGATGAAGTGGATGAAGAAACTTTGGAAGATGGTGCCTATGAGGGCATGCTAGCTTCGCTTGGAGACCCTTATTCTGAATATTTGTCGATTGCAGATTTAACGTCTTTGATGGAACAGACGGAAGGTGTTTATTATGGAATTGGTGCTTATATAGGCAAAGAGAAAACCGCAGATTATGCTTATGTCAGTGATATCATTCCGGGAACACCAGCAGAAGAAAGTGATTTGATGTCAGGTGATATCATATATGCCGTGGATGGTGTGTCTGTATATCAATATGAGACTGCTGATATTGTGAAACTGATTAAGGGAGAAGAAGGTACGACAGTTGTGATTACTGTTTACCGTGAAGGTAGTGGAGAATATTTGGATATTGCGGTAGAACGCAGAAAAGTGGAAACACCAACTGTTGAATATAAGATGTTAACAGAAACTATGGCATATATTCAGATTACAGAGTTTGATGATGTCACTGTGGATCAGTTTGCAGAAGCGCTTGCTGTTTCAAAAGAATCAGGCATGCAGGAGTTGATTCTGGATTTACGAGGCAATCCTGGTGGAAGTCTGACCGTGGTTACAGATATTGCTCGAATGCTATTGCCGGAAGGTCTGATTGTATATACAGAGGATAAATACGGTGAGAAGACAGAATATTACTGTGATGGTGCAAGAGAAATCAAAATACCACTTGTGGTATTGATAGATGGGGCGAGTGCAAGTGCATCTGAAATACTGGCTGGTGCCATAAAGGATTATGGAAAAGGTACATTGGTAGGTACAACAACTTATGGTAAAGGGATTGTACAACGGGTTATTAGTATCTCAGATGGTACAGCATTAAAATTAACAATTAGCAATTATTATACACCAAATGGCAACAATATCCATAAAGTGGGAATTGAGCCAGATGAAGTTGTGGAATTTGATGCCGCTTTATATGTGGAATCTGGAACGGATAATCAGTTGGAGCGTGCAAAAGAAATATTAATGGGACAGTAAACCTTGAAATGCTATCGTAGCTGCGGTTGCTATTGACAAGTAAAGTGATTTTGTATAATATAATTCGGAAGTAACAAACACTATAGGAGGGAAATAATTGTGAAAAAGATTATTAGTTTTGTACTTGTAACAATGCTTGCAGTAGGATGCTTGGCAGGATGCGGTAGCAATGAAGCAGCTACTACAGGTGAAGCTGTATTCAAAATTGGTGCAGCAGGTCCGCTGACAGGTGGCGCAGCAGCATATGGTGATGCAGTTAATAAGGGTGCCCAGATTGCAGTGGAAGAAATCAATGCAGCAGGTGGTATTAACGGCACTATGATTGAGTTTAAGATGGAAGATGATGAGCATGATGCAGAAAAAGCTGTGAATGCATACAACAACCTCAAAGACTGGGGTATGCAGATGATGGTTGGAACTGTAACAAGTGCTCCATGTATTGCAGTAGAGGCAGAGGCTTCTGTTGACAATATGTTCCTTATTACTCCATCAGGAACAGCTGTTGATTGTATTAGTGGTCCTAATGCATTCCGTTTATGCTTCTCTGACCCAGCACAGGGTACAAAGTCAGCTGAGTACATAGGTGTGAATCAGTTGGCAACAAAAGTTGCTATTATTTATGATAGCTCTGATCCATATTCTTCAGGTATCTGTGAAAGCTTTAAAGCTGAAGCAGCGAACCAGGGAATTGAAGTAGTTGCTACAGAAGCATTTACAGCTGATAGCAAAACAGACTTTAAAGTACAGTTACAGAAAGCAAAAGACAGTGGCGCAGAGTTATTATTCTTACCTATCTATTATCAGGAAGCTTCTCTGATTTTACAGCAGGCAAATGATGTAGGTTTTTCACCAAAGATTTTTGGTTGCGATGGTTTGGATGGTATTCTTGGTGTAGAAAACTTTGATGTTTCTTTAGCTGAAGGTGTTATGCTTCTTACACCATTCGCTGCTGATGCAGAAGATGAAGCAACTCAGAAGTTTGTTGCAACTTATGCAGAAAAATATAACAACGAAGTTCCAATGCAGTTTGCAGCAGATGCATATGATGCAGTATACGCAATTAAAGCAGCTATTGAAAAAGCAGGTGTAACAGCAGATATGTCTGCTTCTGATATTTGTGATGCACTCAAGGGTGCTATGACACAGATTAATTTGAAAGGTCTTACAGGAACTATTACATGGGATGAATCTGGAGAACCTAACAAAGAGCCTAAAGCAGTTGTTATCACAGACGGTGCTTATAAAGCAATGTAATATAATTTATTTAGAGGATATTCTTTAAATCACATATGATTTGGAGGGTATCCTCTTTTTTGTCCAATAAGACGGCTCGTGAAACGTGCCGGCGTTTGGTCTAATAAGACAGTTCGTGAAATGTGCCGATGTTTGGTTTAATAAGACGGCTTGTAAAGTGTGCTCCCGTTTGAAATCAGGTGTTCTCTTATAGAATAGTAGTATTGTGTTTACAGATTTGGCATAACTAAGAAGGATATAGCTTGCTATGATGAAAAAGTATGTGTTATAATAAGCAAATATATTATATTTAGAAGGGGACGAGTATGAGTTTTATATCGTATTTAATTAATGGCATAAGTTTAGGTAGCGTGTATGCGATTATCGCATTGGGTTATACCATGGTATACGGAATTGCGAAGATGCTGAATTTTGCACATGGTGATGTCATCATGATTGGAGCATACACAGTTCTTACATTATTAACAGGAGCAGGAATGAATCCTTATCTTGCGGTGTTGATTGGAATGGGAACATGTACAGTTTTGGGAATTGTAATTGAAAAGGTGGCGTATAAGCCGTTGCGTAATGCTTCTTCGTCATTGGCAGTATTAATTACAGCAATTGGTGTTAGTTATCTTTTGCAGAATACAGCACTCTTAATATTTGGCGCAGATACCAAATCCTTTATTAATATTATTACATGTCCTTCCGTATCTTTGGCGCAGGGAGAGTTGACGATTACAGGAACAACTATCGTGACGATTATTACCTGTCTTGTTATTATGTGTGGGTTGATGTTGTTTGTAAATAAGACAAAACCTGGAAGAGCAATGAAAGCAGTTTCAGAGGATCGCGGTGCCGCACAGCTCATGGGTGTTAATGTGAATGCAACAATATCATTGACCTTTGCCATTGGTTCTGGTTTGGCGGCTGTTGCAGGTGTGCTTTTGTGTTCAGCTTATCCAAGTTTGACACCTTATACAGGTGCGATGCCTGGTATTAAGGCGTTTGTTGCAGCGGTATTTGGAGGAATTGGTTCCATTCCGGGAGCTATGATTGGCGGAATCTTGTTAGGAATTATTGAAATTTTAGGCAAAGCCTACATATCTTCGCAGGTAGCAGATGCAATTGTATTTGCGGTTTTGATTATAGTTTTATTGGTCAAACCTACGGGTTTGTTCGGAAAGAACATTCAGGAGAAAGTGTAAGGGAAGTCTATGAAAATGAATATTTTAAAAACGATGAACAAAACAACAAAAAGCAATACGATTACCTATTTGTTGGTAGCGGTTGTTTATCTTGTAGTGCAGCTGCTTGTTACAACGGGCAATATTTCCAGTTTGATGAAAGGCCTTTTGGTTCCACTGTGTGTTTATGTAATTGCAGCAATTTCTTTAAATCTTGTAGTAGGTATATCAGGTGAATTGAGTCTTGGACATGCCGGATTTATGTGCGTGGGTGCATATGCGAGTGCTTTCTTTTCGGTGCTTGTAGGAGATGCACTTCCAGAAATGCTTCGCTTTATTCTTGCGATTTTAATTGGAGCTGGTGTTGCAGCAATTTTTGGCATACTAATCGGAATTCCGGTACTGAAATTGAGAGGTGACTATCTGGCAATTGTGACGTTGGCATTTGGTGAGATTATTAAAAATCTCATGAATGTTATGTATGTAGGACGTGATGCCGATGGTTTACATTTTTCAGTAACAGATACTGCAAGTCTTAACATGGCACCTGATGGTGAAGTCATTATCAAGGGTGCGCTTGGTATTACGGGAACTCCTAAAAACTCTACATTTACAATTGGCGTTATTCTGATACTGATTGCACTTTTTATCATATTGAATTTGATTCACTCCAGAAGTGGACGTGCGATTATGGCAATTCGTGATAACAGAATTGCTGCGGAATCTGTAGGTATTAATATAACCAAGTATAAATTAATGGCATTTTCCATTTCTGCAGCGCTGGCAGGTGTGGCGGGTGTTTTATATGCACACAATTTATCAACGTTGACTGTAAAGAAATTTGATTACAACACATCTATTTTAATCTTAGTATTTGTGGTACTTGGTGGAATTGGTAATATCAGAGGCTCTATGATTGCGGCAGTTATATTGACAGTTCTTCCAGAGGTGTTACGTGGACTTTCTGATTATCGTATGCTGATATATGCAATTGTCCTGATAGCTATGATGTTATTTAACTGGGCACCATCAGCAATTAATTGGAGAGCAAAAATCAAAGCAAAGATTAAGAACAGAAACATGAAGGAGGCAGAATAATTATGGCAATGTTAGAAGTAAAAGGATTGTCTATTTCATTCGGTGGTCTTCGTGCGGTAGATGGTTTTGATTTGACAATCGAAGAGGGTATGCTCTATGGCTTAATTGGCCCTAACGGTGCTGGTAAGACAACTGTATTTAATTTACTTACAGGAGTATATAAGCCGGATGAAGGAATTGTACGTCTGGATGGCAAAGATATTACAGGTAAGTCAATTGTGGAGATTAACAAGGGTGGGATTGCTAGAACTTTTCAGAACATCCGCCTGTTTAAGGAATTATCGGTATTGGATAATGTAAAAGCAGGACTGCACAATCATAATACCTATTCAACGATAGAAGGTATCTTTAGATTGCCTAAATATTATCGTGTGGAAAAAGAGATGAACAGTCGTGCGATGGAAATTTTAAAAGTATTTGATTTGGATGCAGAGGCTGACATTTTAGCGAGCAATCTTCCTTATGGTAAGCAACGTAAGTTGGAAATTGCAAGAGCAATTGCGACAGAACCAAAGCTATTGTTGCTTGATGAACCTGCAGCGGGTATGAATCCGAATGAAACTGGCGAACTCATGGATACCATTCGTTTTGTGAGAGAAAAGTTTGGTATGACCATTCTTTTGATTGAACATGATATGAAGCTGGTAAGCGGAATTTGTGAAGAGTTAACAGTGCTGAATTTTGGACAGGTACTTACACAGGGTAAAACAGAAGAAGTATTAAACAATCCGGCAGTTATTACGGCATATTTGGGTGAATAGAGGAGGAACGGAAAAGTGGCAATGTTGGAAGTAAAGGAGTTACAAGTGTATTATGGTGTAATTCAGGCATTGAAGGACGTTTCTTTTGAGGTAAATCAAGGAGAGGTTATTGCGCTGATAGGCGCAAATGGTGCAGGAAAGACAACAACACTTCATACACTTACAGGACTTTTGCCAGCGAAGCATGGTTCGATTATGTTTGAAGGAGTGGACATTACGAAGATGCCTGCTCACAAAATTGTAGAAATGGGAATTGCACATGTTCCAGAAGGACGTCGTGTATTTTCGCAGCTTAGTGTTTATGAAAATCTCAAAATGGGAGCATATACCAGAAAAGATAAAAAAGAAATTGCTGAGAATTTGGCCAATGTATATAAGCGTTTTCCACGATTGGAAGAACGTAAAAACCAAAGAGCAGGTACGTTGTCTGGCGGTGAACAGCAGATGCTGGCAATGGGACGCGCATTGATGTCTAATCCGAAGATGATTGTTATGGATGAGCCTTCTATGGGTTTGTCGCCAATTTTTGTAAATGAGATTTTTGATATTATTGAGAAGGTTAGTGCTGGTGGAACGACGGTTCTGCTAGTGGAACAAAATGCAAAGAAAGCATTATCGATAGCGGATAGAGCGTATGTTTTAGAAACTGGTAAGATTGTGCTTTCGGGTGATGCGAAAGATTTAATTAATGATGATTCTATCAAAAAGGCATATTTAGGAGAATAAAAAAGGGGGTAGAAGCTGTGGAAAATATTGTAATAACGATTGCAAGACAGTATGGAAGCGGTGGTAAGACAGTAGGCAAAATGGTTGCTGACGAGTTGGGAATTCCATTTTACAGCAGAGATATTCTAAAACTTGCATCCGAAGATAGCGGAATCAATGAAGCATTATTCGGAGAAGTGGATGAAAAATTAAAGAAAAATACGTTATTTAGACGCTTCAAAGATGTCTATGACGGAGACTTAATATCCCCTGAGTCAGATGATTTTGTATCTGATAAAAACCTATTCAACTACCAGGCGAAGATTATCAAACAGCTTGCTGATCGGGAATCCTGTGTTATTGTTGGACGATGTGCGGATTATGTGCTTCGCGATTATCCTAATGTGATGAGTGTTTTTGTTTATGCGGATGAGAAGTTTTGCTTTGATAGGGCTATGGAACGTAATAGTATGTCACCGCGTGAACTTGAAAAGTATATTGCCAAGATAGATAAATATCGTGGAGATTATTACAAGTATTATACAGGTCAGGACTGGACAGATGCGAGAAACTATGACCTCTGTTTGCACAGTGGTAAACTTGGATTTGAAAAATGTAAAGAAGAAATTTTGGCATATCGCAAGGTTCGCTTTGGGGTGTAGTACAAAATAATTGATATCAACAAAATAGAACAAATGTTTGCAAAGCGTGTATGGATGTGCTATAATAGGGAAAGCTATTCATACACGTTTTTTGTCCGATAAGACGGCTTGTGAAATATGCCGGCGTTTGGTCGAATAAGACGGCGCGTGAAGCGTGCTGTCGTTTCGTTGTTATGAAAGTATGATATAAGGAAAAAGAAGAAAAGTTCGTGAGTATAGTGGAAGGGTAAAACAGGAAGAATCATGGATAAATTCAAATTACACTCAGAATATAAGCCCACCGGTGACCAGCCTCAGGCAATTGCAGAATTGGTAGAAGGTTTTAGAAAAGGGAATCAGTTTCAGACGCTACTTGGTGTGACAGGCTCTGGTAAGACGTTTACGATGGCAAATATTATTGCTGCCTTGAATAAACCGACTTTGATTATTGCGCATAATAAGACATTGGCAGGACAGTTATATGGAGAGTTCAAGGAGTTTTTCCCGGAGAACGCGGTAGAGTATTTTGTGTCCTACTACGATTATTATCAACCAGAAGCATACGTGCCATCTAGTGATACGTATATTGCAAAGGATTCTTCTATTAATGATGAAATAGATAAACTGCGCCTTTCTGCCACAGCGGCATTGGCAGAACGGAAGGATGTAATTGTGGTAGCCAGCGTGTCTTGTATTTATGGGTTGGGAAGTCCAGACGATTACCAGGGCATGATGGTTTCCTTGCGTCCTGGCATGGTAAAAGATAGAGATGAAGTATTGCGTGAGTTAATCGATATCCAATATGACAGAAATGACATTGATTTGGAGCGAAGCTGTTTTCGTGTCAGAGGGGATGTTGTAGAGATTAATCCGGCAGTTGGTGGAGATTATCTTATCCGAGTGGAATTTTTTGGAGATGAAATCGACCGTATTGCAGAAGTGGATCCGTTGACAGGACAAGTACATGCAGTATTAGAGCATATCACTATTTTTCCGGCATCTCATTATGTTGTACCACAGGAGAAGATTAACCACGCTTGCGTAGAGATAGAAAAAGAATTAGAGAAGCGTATCCGCTATTTTAAAGGCGAAGATAAGCTGATAGAAGCGCAGAGGATTTCTGAAAGAACCAATTTTGATGTAGAGATGCTTCGTGAAACTGGATTTTGCTCAGGAATTGAGAATTATTCCAGACATTTGAGTGGTATGGAAGCGGGAGAAACACCGCATACGCTGATGGATTTTTTTAAAGATGATTATTTGATTATTATTGATGAATCCCATATGACAATACCACAGATTCGGGGTATGTATGCGGGTGACCGTTCGAGAAAAGAAACATTGGTAGATTATGGATTCAGATTACCATCAGCGCTTGATAATAGACCACTCAATTTTGAGGAATTTGAAAGTAAGATAGATCAGATGCTTTTTGTATCTGCAACTCCATCTGTATATGAGGAAGAACATGAATTGTTTCGGACAGAACAGATTATACGTCCGACTGGACTACTGGACCCAGAGGTATCAGTGCGGCCTGTGGAAGGGCAGATTGATGATTTGATTTCAGAAGTCAATAAAGAAATTGAAAAGCATAATAAAGTTATGATTACAACTCTGACGAAAAAGATGGCAGAGGATTTGACTGATTATATGCGTCAGGTGGGAATCAGAGTAAAATATCTGCATTCAGATATTGATACATTGGAGCGTGCTGAGATTATCCGTGATATGCGTTTGGATGTTTTTGATGTACTTGTAGGTATCAACCTGTTAAGAGAAGGTCTTGATATTCCAGAGATTTCGCTTGTGGCAATTTTGGATGCAGATAAAGAAGGATTTCTTCGTTCTGCAACATCTTTGATTCAGACGATTGGACGTGCTGCCAGAAATGCAGAAGGACACGTTATTATGTATGCGGATGTTATAACGGATTCGATGAAGACAGCGCTTGAAGAAACAGAGAGAAGACGTCAGATTCAGCAGAAATATAATGAAGAACATGGAATAACACCACAGACGATAAAAAAAGCTGTCAGAGATTTGATTAGCATTTCCAAAGAGATTGCGAAGGAAGAAGTGAAATTCGACAAAGATCCAGAATCCATGACAAGACAGGAATTGGAAAAACTAATTGGTGATGTACAGAAGAAGATGAAAAAGGCAGCAGCAGACCTCAACTTTGAGGCGGCAGCAGAACTTCGTGATAAGATGGTGGAATTAAAGAAACAATTAGAACAGATAGAAGAATAGAGTAACTGATAAATTGTACTACAAGAAAATCTTAGAAGGATGTATGTGCAAGAAAGGGATAATCATGGAAGAGAAAACAGTCAAAATGCTTCCGAGAAGGGAATATATTAAAATTAGGGGAGCAAGTGAGCATAATTTGAAGAATATTGATTTGGATATACCACGTAACGAATTCGTGGTACTAACAGGATTAAGTGGTTCTGGTAAATCATCCCTTGCTTTTGATACGGTATATGCAGAAGGACAGCGAAGATATATGGAGTCACTGTCGTCTTATGCAAGACAATTCCTGGGGCAGATGGAGAAGCCGAATGTGGAGAAAATCGAAGGTTTGTCTCCGGCAATATCTATCGACCAGAAATCAACCAATCGCAATCCGCGTTCTACAGTAGGTACAGTAACAGAGATATATGATTACTTTAGATTGTTATATGCAAGGATTGGCATACCACATTGTCCTAAGTGCGGCAAGGAGATTAAAAAACAGAGTGTTGACCAGATGGTAGACCATATTATGGAATTGCCTGAGGGAAGTAAAGTGCAACTGCTTGCACCAGTGGTAAGAGGACGTAAAGGTGAGCATCAAAAGATATTTGAAAGAGCAAAGCGAAGCGGTTATGTCAGAGTGCGTGTAGATGGTAATATGTATGAACTTTCTGAAGAAATCAAATTAGATAAGAATATCAAGCATAGCATTGAAATTGTGGTTGACAGACTTGTTGTAAAGGAAGGAATCCAAAGAAGACTGACAGATTCTATTGAAAATGTCCTTTCGCTTGCAGAGGGACTGCTTCTGGTAGATGTAATTGATGGAGAACAGATGAATTTTAGTCAGAGTTTTGCGTGTCCAGACTGTGGTATCAGCATTGAAGAAGTGGAGCCAAGAAGTTTTTCCTTTAATAATCCATTTGGTGCATGCCCCGATTGTTTTGGTCTTGGCTACAAAATGGAGTTCGATGAGGACCTGATGATTCCTGACAAAAGTAAGAGCATTGCAGAGGGTGCAATTGTGGCAATGGGATGGCAATCCTGTGCGGATAAAGGCAGCTTTACCAATGCGATTTTGCAAGCGCTTTGTAAAGAATTTCAATTTGATTTGGAAACACCATATCAGTATTATCCAGACAAGATAAAAAATATATTAATTCATGGAACGAATGGCAAAGAAGTGCTTGTATATTATGAAGGACAACGTGGAAAAGGAGTATATCCTGTTGCGTTTGAAGGTCTGATTAAAAATATGGAGCGTCGTTACCGAGAGACAGGCTCTGATATTATGAAACAGGAATATGAAACATTTATGCGCATTACACCGTGTAAACTGTGTAAAGGAATGCGCCTAAAACAAAGTTCTCTGGCAGTTACGGTGTGTGATAAGAATATTCACGAAATCACTTCGCTATCGATTGGTGCATTACATGAATTTTTGCAAACAATGGAACTGACCAAACAACAGCAGCTGATTGGTAAGCAGGTATTAAAGGAAATACGCGCAAGAGTAGGATTTTTGATAGATGTTGGACTGGAATATTTATCACTTTCCAGGGCGACAGGAACGTTATCAGGAGGTGAAGCGCAGAGAATTCGTCTGGCAACGCAAATAGGCTCTGGCTTAGTTGGCGTATGTTATATTCTGGACGAGCCTAGTATTGGCCTGCATCAAAGGGATAATGATAAACTTCTTAGTACGCTGCGCAATCTGCGTGATTTGGGGAATACATTGATTGTTGTAGAGCATGATGAAGATACGATGTTTGCTGCAGACCATATTGTGGATATCGGTCCGGGCGCAGGCTCGCATGGCGGACAAGTTGTGGCACAGGGTACAGCAGAAGAGATTATGAAGGTGCCAGAATCTGTAACAGGACAGTATTTAAGTGGTGCCCTAAAAATTCCTGTACCAGAATCTAGAAGAAAGCCGACAGGATATCTGACTGTAAAGAAAGCTGCAGAAAATAACCTGAAAAATATAGATGTAAAATTTCCGGTTGGTGTCATGACATGTGTGACAGGAGTGTCAGGTAGTGGTAAAAGTTCTCTTGTTAATGAGATTCTTTATAAAAGGCTTGCAAAAGAGTTAAACCGTGCCAGAACAATACCAGGCAAACATGCAGATATTACGGGGATTGAACAATTAGACAAAGTGATTGATATTGACCAGTCTCCGATTGGTCGTACCCCTCGTTCTAATCCGGCGACGTATACAGGTGTCTTTGATCAGATTAGAGATTTGTTCGCATCTACTGCAGATGCCAAAGCTAAGGGCTACAAAAAAGGAAGATTTAGCTTTAATGTAAAAGGCGGACGTTGTGAGGCGTGCAGTGGTGATGGTATTCTAAAAATAGAGATGCACTTTTTGCCGGATGTATATGTACCGTGTGAGGTGTGTGAAGGAAAACGCTATAATAGAGAAACATTGGATGTTAAATACAAGGGAAAAAGCATTTTTGATGTTCTTGATATGACCGTGGAAGAAGCATTGACATTTTTTGAAAATGTACCTTCGATTCGCCATAAAATTGAGACACTATATGATGTGGGACTCTCTTATATTAAGCTTGGACAGCCGTCTACAACATTGTCGGGTGGTGAAGCGCAGCGAATTAAACTAGCAACAGAGTTAAGTAGAAGAAGTACAGGTAAGACAATCTATATTCTGGATGAACCTACCACAGGATTGCATTTTGCGGATGTTCATAAACTGACAGAAATTCTGCAGAGACTTGCAGAAGGCGGTAATACGGTTGTTGTAATTGAGCATAACCTTGATGTTATCAAAACTGCGGATTATATTATTGATATTGGTCCAGAAGGTGGTGACAAAGGTGGTACCATTGTGGCTGAGGGGACACCAGAGCAGGTTGCTGAGAATCCAAAATCTTATACGGGTGCCTATATCAAGAAAATGTTGTCCTAATGACTCCTGAATTCGGAATTATGATTGTTGTTTTTAATGAGTTGAATTTCGTGCCGGACAGTAGTGCAACTGCGTGCGAGATATGCGAAAAAGGGAAAAATGTTTTTTAGAAAAGTTCTAGAGAACTATAAAGTATTGAAAAAAAGTGCCGATATATATTGAGAACGGCATGGATGCGGAAAAGGGGCAGAAGGAACTGCTCTTTTTGTGCATCCTTTTTAATTTTAAGGAATTTTGTGAAAACCCTTTGAAAATATCAAGGTTTCATGTATAATATTTGAGATGTAATAGTGTATGCTTGAGATAAGCATGTTTAAATTGCAATCATTTGGAAAACATTAAGATAGATATTGATATTTGAAAGGAGCCGGACATATGCAGTTTACAGACGTAGGAATCGATTTGGGTACAGCGAGTATCCTTGTATACATCAGAGGAAAAGGAGTCGTACTGAAAGAGCCTTCAGTAGTGGCTTTCGATAGAGATACAAATAAAATTAAAGCAATTGGAGAAGAAGCGAGATTGATGCTTGGTAGAACACCAGGTAATATCGTAGCAGTTAGACCGTTAAGACAAGGTGTTATTTCTGATTATAAAGTAACAGAGAAGATGATGGAGTATTTCATCAAAAAAGCACTCGGTAAGAAGAGTTTTAGAAAACCTAGAATTGCTGTTTGTGTACCAAGTGGTGTTACAGAAGTCGAGAGAAAAGCTGTTGAGGATGCAACATTCCAAGCTGGTGCAAGAGAAGTATCCATTATTGAAGAGCCAATTGCAGCCGCTATCGGAGCTGGTATTGATATTTCAAGACCATGCGGCAACATGATTGTAGATATCGGTGGTGGTACTTCTGATATTGCAGTTATTTCACTTGGTGGTACAGTAGTTAGTGCTTCTATCAAAATTGCAGGTGATGATTTTGACGAGGCAATTGTGCGCTATATGCGTAAAAAACATAATCTGTTGATTGGTGAGAGAACAGCAGAGGATTTGAAGATTAAAATTGGTTCAGCTTATAAGAGAGCTGAGGTTGATTATATGGATGTTAGAGGCCGTAACCTTGTAACTGGTCTTCCTAAGACAGTACAGGTTTCTTCTGCGGAAACAGAAGAGGCATTGGCAGAGACAACATCGCAAATAGTAGAAACAATTCATAGTGTATTGGAAAAGACACCACCAGAACTTGCAGCAGATATTGCTGACAGAGGTATTGTGTTGACGGGCGGTGGAAGTTTGCTTCGTGGTCTTGAGGATTTAATTGAGGCGAAAACAGGTATCAATACAATGACAGCAGAAGATCCGATGACGGCTGTTGCGATTGGTACAGGTAAGTATGTAGAATTTCTTGCAGGCTACAGAGAAGATATCTAACTTTTTTCCAACACCTGAAGGAGGAGTAAAATGTTAAAGGGTCTGTATACCGCTTATAGCGGAATGGTAAATGAACAGAATAGAATGGATGTCCTGACCAATAATCTCGCAAATGCAGCGACAACAGGATATAAAAAAGAGGGGTCGACAAGCCGTTCTTTTAAGGATGAGCTTGCGTTTAAAATTAAGGACAATTCTGAGGCGCCTAATATTGCCCGCAGAATTGGAACTATGAACATGGGCGTTAAAATTGGCGAGAATTATACAGACTACTCGCAGGGGTCTTTTCGTATTACAGATAATGCTTGTGATATGGCAATTTCTGGACAGGGATTTTTTGCCATACAGTTTACAAATAAAGCGGGAGATACTTCTACAAAGTATACACGAGATGGTTCTTTTACATTAAATAATGATGGCTATCTTGTAACCAAAGATGGAGATTATGTACTTGGAACAGATGAAAATCCAATTCAAATCGACCCGATGCAGGATTTTACTGTAGAGCAGGATGGAACAATTTGGCAGGGGGGTGCGCCAGTTGCTGAAATACAAGTTACTGATTTTGAAGACTATAATTATTTAGAACATTATGGTGAAAATTATTATCAGCCTGTAGAAGGTGCTGAGGAGCAACCAGCGGATGCAAAGGTATATTCTGGATATTTGGAAGCATCCAATGTACAGGTAGTATCTGAAATGGTGCAGATGATTTCTGTTACAAGAGCATATGAGACCAATCAGAAGATTATTCAGACATATGATAGCTCATTAGATATTGCTGTAAATCAGCTTGGTAAATTATAGGAGGTAGCATAATATGGTAAGATCACTTTGGACGGCTGCAACAGGTATGCTTGCACAGCAGACAAATGTTGATACAATTGCTAATAACTTGGCAAATGTCAATACAACAGGATATAAAACAGAGGTGGCTGAGTTTAAATCACTGCTTTATCAGACATTGCAGACAAAGACAACAACTGCCAATGGAGAAAATAAACCAATTCCAGCACAGGTTGGTTTGGGTACACGTAATTCGGCGATTACCTCTATTTTTAAACAGGGAAGTATGCTTGCTTCGGAAAGCGATTCTGCATTTGCCGTTGATGGTAAAGGTTTTTTTGCAGTAAGAGGCATTGATGGTAATACATATTATACAAGAAATGGTAACTTTAACATGTCAATTGGTACGAATGGTACAGCGTTAACAACATCGGATGGTCTTCCGGTACTGGATTCGGAAGGAAGAGCAATTATGTTTGATAGTGACCTGTCTCCAAGTCTGATTACAATTACAGCAGATGGTGAATTTTGCTATCCAGATGAGCGGAACAATCCAGCATCACTTGGTATTACGATTGGTGTATTCCAGTTTACGAATCCGGCTGGTTTAGAGAAAACAGATAGTGGTCTTTTTGAGGCATCTGCAGCGAGCGGTGAAGCTATCAATGAAACAACGACGAACAATCCTATCGATAAGAGTCGTATTGTACAAGGATATTTGGAAGGCTCTAATGTTCAGGTTGCAGATGAAATGGTAAATCTGATTGTGGCACAGCGTGCTTACGAGATGAATTCCAAAGCAATTCAGGCATCAGATGAGATGATGCAGCAGGCGAATCAGTTGCGTAGATAATAAGTAACAAATGTAGATAACAGAGGTGAGATATAATGGATATAAGTTCATTAAATTCTATGAATGCAATGTACAGCGATTACATTACGAATACAGCAACTTCTCAGAAAACAGAGCGTATGACACAGTTAGCAGAAAATGGGTATGCAAATGCAACTGATGATGAATTGATGGAGGTATGCAAAGAGTTTGAAGCATATTTTGTTGAGCAGGTATTCAAGCAAATGCAGAAAACTGTACCAGAATCAGAATATAGTTCTTCTTCTACATCTTCTCTGGTAGATTATTTTAAAGATAATATGATACAAGAGCTGGCAGCACAGTCTACAGAGCAGAATAGTCTGGGGCTTGCACAGATGATGTATGAACAAATGAAACGTAATTATGAGTTATAGAATATAATGATGTATTAAATGACGATTGTTGAGCCAATGTCATTTAGCCAAATTAATATGTTGAGGCTGTTGCATAATAGTGCACAGCTTCTTTTTTATATATTATTAACATATTTATCTTTTTTTTCTTTGTAACATATGATATAATTTAACAAATATGCGATAATTTTGCTGAAGAAAGATAAGGTTAGACTGGGGGACTGAAGATGAACGAAACATCAAAAAATGTTAAGATGAATGAGAATTTAAAAAATGTAAAGCTGGACAAAAAATTTCAAAAATCTTTTACCGCTATTATTGTAGGATTTATTGTAACTACAATCATTGCTATTTCAAATATTGTAATGTATGCAAGTATGGCAGGGGATAATGCATTTACTTCATACCGTGGTATTATAGCTATTGTCTTATTGATAGTTGCAGTAGGATTTAACTTGAGCTTATGTAGGGTTGTATCTAAAAGTCTTACAATAGCAATAAAAGAGCCTGTTCTGGAATTACAGACTGCAGTGCATAAATTGCAGGCGGGTGAGTTCGATATCGAGATTGCATATGAAAGTCAAGATGAATTTGGTGAATTAGCGGAGAGTCTGCGTGGAGCATGTTCACAGATGCATGCGGTTGTTACAGATGCATCCTATTTGCTGGGAGAAATGGCAGAAGGCCGTTTTGATATTTCTACAAAAGTAGAAGATAGCTATGTGGGCGATTTTAGGATGTTGATTCTGGGTATGAGAAAGTTAAATCGCCAGTTGGATGGTACTTTGCGTCAGATTCGAGATGCCTCTGAGCAGGTTATGATAGGTGCTGAACAGTTAGCGGGTAGTGCACAGGATTTGGCAGAGGGCGCGACCAATCAAGCGGGTGCTGTAGAAGAGCTTACTGCTACAATCGAGAACGTAACTAATATCTCCCAAGACAGTGCTGAAGGTGCTGTGAAAGCAGCAACAGACGCAAAAGCCGCTGCACAGGATGCAGAAAAGAGCCGTGAAGAGATTAATCAGCTTACAGATGCAATGGAGCGTATTACAGAAACTTCTAAAGAAATTGAAAATATTATTGCGGCGATTGAGGATATTGCATCCCAGACCAATTTGTTGTCATTAAATGCATCTATAGAGGCAGCGAGAGCTGGAGAAGCAGGAAAAGGTTTTGCGGTAGTAGCTGATCAAATTGGAAAGCTTGCTGCTGATAGTGCGCAGTCTGCTGTAACGACAAGAGAACTGATTAGCAAATCTCTTGTAGAGATTGAAGCAGGCAATAAAATTGTGGAACATACTATGGAAACTATTGTAACAGTTCTTGCGAATATGGAATCGTTTGCAGATATGGCATCTAGTTCTGCAGAATCATCCCGAACACAGGCTGATATGTTGAGACAGATTGAAACAGGAATTGATCAAATTTCTGTTGTTATTCAGAGCAATTCAGCTGCTGCACAGGAAACATCTGCAATAAGCGAGGAACTTTCATCGCAGTCCATTGCTTTGGAGGAAATGGTTGCTAAGTTTGAGTTGCGTGAAGAATAGAATGCGAATTAACTCGACAGTAACAATAAGTGTTAATATGATATAGATAAGTTATCGAAGAGAAGGCCCTTTGCTCAATTTAATACAATAGAGCAGAGGGCTTAACTTAATGATTAGAAAGTGCCATTAAATGACAGTGGCTGTTAAGTGGTTTTTCTTTTAATCGAATAAGGTGGCTTGCAAAGAATGACAGCGTTTTGTGGGTAAGTAGGAGAGACAATGATGGAACAAATCAAAGGGTATGTAGAGCATATTATTTTTCGAAATAGTGAAAATGGGTATACTGTATTGAATCTCGTATGCGATGGGGAAGAAATTACATGTGTTGGCATGTTAAAAACGATTGACCAGGGTGAGACGATAGAGGCAGAAGGTGATTACATTGAACATGCTGCATATGGACGTCAATTTAAAATAAATGCTTATAAAATTGTAGCGCCGGATGATTTGGAGAGCATGGAACGTTATCTTGGCTCTGGTGCAATCAAAGGAATCGGGATTGCATTGGCTGGTAGAATTATCAGACGGTTTGGAGAAGATACTTTTCGGATTATTGAGGAAGAACCAGAACGGTTGGCGGAAGTGAAAGGCATTAGTGAGAGAAAAGCAAGGGAAATTGCCTGTCAGATGGAAGAGAAGAAGGATATGCGGGAAGCTATGATATTTCTGCAAAAATATGGAATTTCTAATACATTGGCAGTAAAAATATATGACACATACAATGCCAGATTGTATGGTATTTTGCAGGAGAATCCGTATCAGCTTGCGGAGGATATTGCTGGAATCGGATTTAAAATGGCAGATGAGATTGCATCTAAAATAGGTATTCATACAGATTCTGATTTTCGGATACGGAGTGGTATTCTGTATACATTGTTACAAGGTTCATTGGAAGGACACGTGTATCTGCCAGAAGAATTGCTTCTTACAAGAGCGGCTTTGCTTTTGGAATTGCAGGAAGAAGCTATACAGTCGCAGTTGGCGAATCTTATGATGGATAAAAAGATTGTCATAAAAGAAAAGAACGGGCATAGAAATGTATATAGTATGAGTTACTATTATGAAGAATTAAATTGTGCCTCTATGCTGGAATCGTTAAATGTGTGTGAATTATGGGAAAATGAAGCAGAGCAGGAAAAAGTAGTTAGACGTAAAATTGAACATCTTGAGAAACAGTTAGACATTGAACTGGATGAATTGCAAAGGCATGCTGTATTGGAAAGCGTTAAGAATGGTATTGTAATTCTTTCGGGTGGACCAGGTACGGGTAAGACAACAACAATTAATGCTATGATTCGATACTTTGAAGAAGAAGGCATGGATATATATCTGGCTGCGCCTACAGGAAGAGCAGCCAAACGAATGACGGAGACAACTGGGTACGAAGCGAAAACAATTCATCGATTACTTGAACTGAATGGGGCGGTAGATGATGAAAAAAGAGGTGCTTCCTTTGAACGGAATGCGGAAAATCCATTGGAAGCTGATGTTATCATTATTGATGAAATGTCAATGGTGGATATTCATTTGTTTCAATCACTTCTCAAGGCACTTGTGCCGGGAACAAGGTTAATTATGGTAGGAGATGTTAATCAGCTTCCGTCTGTAGGTGCAGGACAAGTATTAAAAGATTTGATAGACAGTCGAAATTTCCCTGTCGTAATGCTTCAAAAAATCTTCAGACAGGCAGGCGAAAGCGATATTGTTGTGAATGCACATAGAATTCATAGAGGAGAACAGATTTCACTGGAAAATAAAAGCAAAGATTTTTTCTTTTTGGAAAGAGGCTATCCTGAAGTGATTTACAAGCATATGATTCAGTTAATTCAGGATAAGTTGCCCAAGTATGTAAATGCGGACAAATATGATATTCAGGTGTTGACACCGATGAGAAAAGGACCGCTTGGGGTAGAAAGTTTGAACCGCATTTTACAGCAGTATCTGAATCCTGCAAATCCGAGTAAAAAGGAGCATGCTTATGGAGAAAACCTGTTTAGGCAGGGAGATAAAGTGATGCAGATAAAAAATAATTATCAATTGGAATGGGAGATTGTAAGTCGATATGGAATTCCGATTGATAAAGGCCTGGGTGTTTTTAATGGCGATATGGGAACTATTAGAGAAATCAATGATTATGCGCAGACTGTTGTTGTGGAATATGATGAACATAAGCAGGTAACATACGCATATGGACAACTGGATGAATTAGAACTTGCATATGCGATTACGATTCATAAATCGCAGGGAAGTGAGTATCCGGCAGTTATCATGCCACTGTTAGCTGGTCCTAAAATGCTATTTAATAGAAATCTGTTATATACAGGAGTGACGCGTGCTAAACAGTGTGTTACAATATTAGGAAGTAGTGAGACTGTACGTGAAATGATAGCCAATGAAAGTGAGCAGAAGAGATTTACTGGATTATGTGACCGTATCAGAGAAGTTGCCGGATATCATGATGCTTCATAAAATTTATCATGGAATATTAGAGTTGCTGTTTCCTAGGCGGTGTCCGATATGCGATGATATCGTAACGCCAGTAGGAGAACTTATTTGCAGACAATGTGTGTCAAAGCTACAATATATAAAAGAGCCTTACTGCAGAAAATGTGGAAAAAGTCTTTTAGATATGGAACGTGAGTATTGCTTGGATTGTAGCTGTGGTATTAGAAACTATGATATGGGAAGAGCTTTGTATGAATATGAATGCATACAAAAATCTATTTATCGATTTAAGTATATGGGACGGCAAGAGTATGCTAAGTTTTTTGGAAGACAGATAGCAGAGCAGCTAGGGGAACAGATACGAATGTGGAAAGCAGATGCACTGATACCTGTACCGATGTATTTGGCAAAAGAAAGATGCCGAGGATATAATCAGGCGAACCTTCTAGCAGAGGAAGTAGGTGCTTGTCTGCGTATTCCAGTTTATCCAAAGTTCCTTGTTAGAATAAAACCGACAATACCGCAGAAAGAACTAAACCCGCAGGAGAGACAAAATAATCTGAAAAAGGCTTTCAAAATCTGTACAGATGATGTAAAATTAGAAGTAGTCATTGTAATAGATGATATATATACAACAGGAAGTACCATAAACGAAATTGCAGCAGAATTAAAAAAATCAGGTGTGAAGCATGTTTTTTTTCTGACACTGGCGATCGGGAATGGTTTATAAAAGGAGGATATTTTAAATGGAAGTAAGAAACTGTAGAACTTGTGGAAGAATTTTTAACTATATTTCAGGGCCACGTTTATGCATGGCATGCAGAGAGAAGTTGGAAGAGAAATTTATAGAGGTTAAGGAATTTGTGCGCAGTCATCCAGGGGTTGGTGTTCAGGATATTTCTGAGAGTTGCGAGGTGGAGGTTGCACAGATTAACCAGTGGATTAGAGAAGAAAGATTGACATTTACAGACGATTCACCTATTGGAATTCCATGTGAAAAATGTGGTGCTTCTATTAAAAGTGGACGTTTTTGTGATAAATGTAAAAATGACATGACAAGACAGTTTTCAGATGTTATTAGAAAACCAGAAGCTCCAAAACCAGTGGCGCCTAAGAAAGCACCGGATGCATCTTCTAAAATGCGTTTCTTATAATAGGAATTTTACTTATAACCTGTCTTGTGTTATAATTAAATGCTAAATTATGCAGATGGGAGTTACAGATGCTAAACGAAGAACGTATCAAATTAATGACGCAGATGGCTTCTTATGAAGATAATGATGGTAAAAAAAATGTTGCCATAGGCAGTTATTTCCGTGGCGATTATATCAGTCTTCAAGTAATGAAAGCAGTAATAAGTGCTACAATGGCATTTGGGATTATATGTGCAATGTATGTGTTTTATGATTTTGAGACATTTATGCAGAATATATATAAGATTGATTTGCTTGTGTTTGGTAAGAAAATATTGCTGCTTTATGTGATTTTTGTAGCAGTTTACGCATTACTTTCCTATATTATTTATGCCTATCGATACAATAAGGCGCGGGCGAGTCTGAAAAGATATTATAATCATTTGAAGGAATTGTCAGCAATGTATGGACAGGAAGGAAAGAAGTAAGAAGCTTGAAAGGAACAGCAAGATGAAGAGTCTGTTAGTACTGAAGGAAAATATCAGAAAAATATATAGCAAATACGAGAATTACATAACACCGGCATTTAAGTTTTTATTAGCATTTATTTCTCTAAATCTAGTAAATTCCAAATTAGGATACATGAGCCGGATAGATAATATCATGGTAGTGCTTGTTATAGCACTATTATGTTCCTGCCTTCCCTATAATTTTACGATTATTGTGTCAGCAGTGTTTGTTCTGTTACATTTGTATACATTGTCAATGGAATGTGCAGCAGTTGCATTATGTATTTTTTTGCTGATGTTTTTATTATATTTTAGACTATCACCCAAAGATGCACTGTTGGTGTTGCTAACACCGATTTGTTTTATGTTGAATATACCGATTGTAATACCATTGGTAGCAGGGTTGCTTTGCAGTCCGGCATCTATTGTATCTACATCATTTGGTGTCGTTACGTATTATGTGTTGGATTATGTCGTGACTAATGTGGCGGCTTTTAGTTCAACGGAAGTAGAAAGCGAAATGCAGAAAATACGTATTATGATAGATGGTGTTTTAAATAACCAGTTGATGTTCATGGTAGTAGCAACATTTGCAGTGACTATACTTGTAGTGTTTGTTATTAGAAAAAAAGCAATGGACTATGCGTGGACAATTGCTATGATAGCAGGAGCAATTTTGAATGTATTGATTCTTTTGATGGGAGAATTGGTACTGGATTTAAATATATCTATTATTGGAACGATTATAGGGGCAATTATTTCTGTGTTACTTGCACAGGTAATTAAGTTCTTCGTGTTTAATGTAGATTATACAAGAACGGAATATGTACAGTTTGAAGATGATGAATATTATTATTATGTGAAGGCTGTACCGAAAATAACAGTGGCCGTAGCGGATAAATCTGTAAAGCGAATTAATGTACAGAGAAAATCGGCTACACAATCTAAGGCAGGAGGGCAACGTACATCTGCCAGAGAATATCAATCAAAAACAGGAAATAGGATAAGATAAACATGGATCGAATTAACACCTTTGTACAGACGTATCTGGGAAGTGCAAGAATTCCAACCGTAAGATGGGAAGATATTGTGGAGATACTTATTATCTCCTTTTTGGTGTACCAAATTATGTTGTGGATTAAAAATACAAAGGCGTGGGCATTACTAAAGGGCGTTGTTACCATTATGCTCTTCCTTGTGGTGGCTGCTTATTTTGAGATGAGTACAATTCTATGGATTGCCAATAATGTGATATATATACTGGCACTTGGAATTATTATCGTATTGCAGCCGGAACTTCGTAGGGCATTAGAACAATTGGGAAGACAGAATATTCTGTCATCCCTTTTGCCATTTGATTCTAATAAAATCGAGGACGGATTGTTTTCTGATAAAACAATCAATGAAATTGTAAAAGCAAGTTTTGAGATGGGAAAGGTAAAAACAGGTGCTTTGATTGTTGTAGGGCAGAAACTTTCCTTATCTGAATTTGAAAGAACTGGGATTGAAGTGGACGGTATTGTTTCAAGCCAGTTACTAATTAATATTTTTGAACATAATACACCATTACATGATGGTGCTGTTATTATACGCGGAGACAGAATTATTTCAGCAACCTGTTATTTGCCATTGTCAGATAATATGGCGCTTAGCAAGGATTTGGGTACAAGACATCGTGCTGGTGTCGGTATTTCTGAGATTACAGACTCTCTTACAATTATTGTATCTGAGGAAACGGGCAAGGTTAGTGTGGCATACAGAGGTGAGTTGTATCGCGGATTGGATGCAGACGGTCTTCGTGAAAAGCTTCAATTAGTACAGAATAAGCAGACGAATGAAGAGAAAAAGCGCAGATTCTGGAAAGGAAGGAGCAAAGAGTGAAAAGAAAATTAACAGATAATATCGGATTAAAAATATTGGCCGTGATTGTGGCAACACTTTTATGGCTGATATCTGTCAATATTAATGATCCGACACAGACCAAAACTTTCCGAGATATACCGGTCGAGATTCTCAATAAAGAAGTTCTTACGAACGATGGCAAAGTATATGAAGTTCTCGATAATACGGATGTCATTGACCGAATTCAGATTACCGGAAAGCGGTCAATATTAGACGAGATTAATAATGAAAATATTGTGGCGACAGCAGATATGACTGAGCGTACATTTAATGATACCGTGCATATTAATGTGACAACCAATAAATATGCAAGTAGATTAGAAGGCAATATCAATGCAAGTATTGATACTTTAAAAATTAAAGTAGAAGATATGAAGAAGGCGCAGCTTGTTGTAAAACCAGTGACAAAGGATGAACCGGCATCTGGTTATATGGTTGGTAATATTTCAATTAATCAGAACTTGGTACATCTTAGCGGACCAGAATCTGTAATGTCGCAGATTGCCAGTGCTAAGGTCACGGTTTCAGTTGCTGGCGTGAAAGAGGATATCAAAACAGAAGGCACTCTTGAACTTTATGATACAGAAGGTAATCTGATTGATAGTAGTAATATCACAAAGAGTATTAATAAATTTAATGTTACGGTAGAAATTTTACAACAGAAAGAAGTGCCATTTGTGGTAACAACGGTAGGAACACCGGCAGCAGGCTATCAGCCAACGGGTGTGATTGAATGCGCACCAGAGACAATTGTAATTGCTGGAAAGAGTAATGTAGTAAAAAATATTTCTGAAATATTAGTTGATGATATTGATATCGAAGGTGCAACAGAAGATGTATTGTCTTATATTGAGCCAAAGAGATATCTCCCAGAAAATACTTCACTTGTGGGTGGCAATTCAGCGAATGTAGCAGCGGTTAAGGTGTATATTGAACCAGAAGTGACCAAAACATTTACTTTAGATGCTGCTAATATGCAGGTGTTAGGACTTCCGGAAGATATGACAATGAATCTGGATGAAATGGAAGAAACGATGGAAGTTACAATTCAGGGACTTCAGGCAAATGTAGATGCAATTGCAGAAGATTCTATGATAGGAATGGTTGATGTTGCAGCCTTTATGGAAGAAAACCAGATAGAAGAATTAAAAGAAGGGCGATATCATATAAATGTATCATATAATTTGCCAGAGAATGTAACATTGGCTGAAGAAGTGCAAATTATTATGGTAATTGAAAAAGAAGTTGCTGAATAAAGGATTGATTTCGCAGCGAAAAGTTGCTGAGAAGAAAGGAGTATTGGTGTGAAGTGATTTTACACCAAGGAAGAAAAGATGGCTAGATTATTTGGAACAGATGGTGTGCGAGGCGTAGCAAATGAAGAATTAACTCCGTTTTTAGCGATGCAGTTAGGGCAGGCAGGCGCTTATGTGTTGACAAAGGAAAATCAGCACAGACCAACGATTATGGTAGGATGTGATACAAGAATTTCTGGTGATATGCTTGCGAATGCGTTGATGGCAGGAGCTTGTTCGGTAGGTGCAAATGCGGTCTTTGTAGGAGTTGTGCCTACACCAGCAGTTGCTTATCTAACAAGAAAATATAAAGTAGATGCAGGTGTTGTTATTTCTGCTTCACATAATCCTGTAGAATTTAATGGTATTAAGTTTTTTGATGGCAATGGTTATAAATTACCAGATGAGCTTGAAGATGAAATTGAAGCATTGATTAAGAGCAATATGGAAGGGATTAAATTCCCAACAGGTTCTGGTGTAGGTAAAATCAAATACCGTACAGATGCCAGAGAGGAATACATCAATCATGCAATCCAGTCTGTAAATCTGGATTTGACAGGTAAAAAACTTGTTGTTGATTGTGCAGAAGGTGCATCTTTTTATACTTCCATTGAAGCGTTGAAGGAACTTGGGGCAGAAGTAATTGCTATTCATAATAATCCAGATGGAACGAATATTAATGCGAACTGTGGCTCTACTCATATGGGGGAATTGAAAGCACGAGTAGTGTATGAGAAAGCGGATATGGGACTTGCGTTTGATGGTGATGCGGATAGATTTCTTGCGGTGGACGAAAAGGGAGAAATCGTTGATGGTGACCAGATTATGGCAATTGTCGGCAATCATATGAAGAAAAAAGGTTGTCTGAAACAAGATACCATTGTGGCAACAGTTATGAGCAATCTTGGCTTTATGCTAATGGCACGTGAGCATGACATTGAAATAAAACAGACAAAAGTTGGGGATAGATATGTTTTGGAAGAAATGAAAGCAATTGGGGCAAATCTCGGTGGTGAGCAGTCAGGACATATTATTTTCCTTGATGAGAATACAACAGGTGATGGTTTGTTAAGTGCCTTACATCTGTTAGAAGTTTTAGTAGAAACAGGAAAACCACTTTCTGAATTAGCGTCTATTATGGAAGTGCTTCCACAGGCGCTTGTAAATGCGAAAGTACCAAATCATAAAAAAGAGAAATATATGGAATATCCTGAGATTGCAAATGCGATTGCAGAGCTGGAGAAAATGTTTGCAGGGGAAGGCAGAGTGCTGATTAGACCGTCTGGTACAGAGCCGTTAGTGCGTGTCATGATTGAAGGAAAAGACCAGACTTTAATTGAACAGGAAGCGAAGAAACTGGCAAACCTCATCCAGAACATTATGCTATAAAAGCACTTGTGATGAAACATAAAAAATGATATAGTTAAAGAAGGTAGAATTTACTAGGGGATAAGACGTATAGAAATTGGAGGGACATTATATGGTAAGCCAGAAGGTTACTATCAAAAATCCAACAGGGTTACATCTACGACCAGCAGGCATCCTATGTAAAGAGGCAATGCAGTTCAAATCGTTAATTACATTTAAATTTAGAGAAAATACAGCAAATGCGAAGATCGTATTAAGCGTACTGGGAGCATGTGTAAAATGTGGTGACGAAGTAGAATTCGTGTGCGAAGGCGAAGATGAGCAGGAAGCACTGGAATCCTTAGTCAGAGCGATTGAGAATGGTCTTGGTGAATACTAATAGATACAATTTTGGCCCATCTGTATTTTGATGGGCATTTTGTATGTTGTAGATATTATTAATATGTTATAGAAAATGGAGGCAGATAACATGTTGAATTATAAAAGATACCGGAGAAATCCAGTAGTGGATTATCCGGAAAGAGAATGGCCAAATAAGGAGATTGAAAAAGCACCAATATGGTGTAGTGTAGATTTGCGTGATGGTAATCAGGCATTAATCGATCCTATGGTTGTGCAGGAAAAGATTGAAATGTTTGAATTTTTAATCAAGCTTGGTTTCAAAGAAATTGAGATTGGTTTTCCAGCAGCAAGTCAGATTGAATTTGATTTCTTACGCCAGTTAATTGAACGTAAGATGATTCCTGATGATGTAAGAGTGCAGGTACTGACACAGTGTAGAGAAGAACTGATTGACAGAACATTTGAATCTATTGCGGGTTGTAAACAGGCAATTGTACATATCTACAATTCGACATCTACATTACAAAGAGATGTTGTATTTGGAATGGATAGAGAGCAGATTAAAGAAATCGCTATTGCAGGTACCAAGATGGTAAAAGAGCGTGCAGAGAAATTTCCAGGGGAAATCATTCTGGAATATTCACCAGAAAGCTTTACAGGAACAGAACTGGATTTTGCACTAGATATTTGTACAGCAGTACAGAAAACTTGGGGAGCAACAAAAGAAAACCCAATTATAATCAATTTGCCATCTACAGTAGAGATGACAACACCAAACGTATATGCAGACCAGATTGAATGGATGAATAATCATTTTGAAGATAGAGAAAGTATTATTTTGAGTGTACATCCTCATAATGACAGAGGTACTGGTGTTGCTTCAGCAGAGTTAGCAATGCTTGCGGGAGCAGACAGAGTGGAAGGTACGTTGTTTGGTAATGGTGAGAGAACTGGTAACGTGGACGTACTCAATATTGCATATAATATGTTCTCACAGGGAATTAATCCTGAACTGAACATTGAACGTGTGAATGATATTATTGAGATTTATGAAAGATGCTGTAAGATTCCAATTCATCCAAGACACCCATATGCGGGTAAATTAGTATTTACTGCATTTTCTGGTTCTCATCAGGATGCTATCAATAAAGGTGTTCATGCGATGAAGGAACGACAGAGTGAAATATGGCAGGTACCATATTTGCCAATCGATCCAGCAGACATCGGAAGAGAGTACGAACCAATTGTTCGTATTAACTCACAGTCTGGAAAAGGTGGTGTAGCCTTTGTTATGGATACCTACTTTGGATTTAAACTTCCAAAAGGTATGCACAAGGAATTTGCCAATGTTATCCAGAAGATTTCAGAGAAACAGGGTGAGGTGGCGCCAGAACAGATTATGGAACAGTTCCGTGAAGAATATCTGGAGCAGAAAGAACCAATTCACTTTAGAAAAATCCGTGTGGATGATATGAGTGATGAAGTAAATTCAGTATTTGATACAAAAGTTACTGTCCTTTATACAGATCATGGAGTAGAAAAGAGCTTTGAAGCAGTCGGAAATGGACCAATTGATGCGGTGCAGAGAGGATTGCAAGAATGTCTTGGTGTACGTATCAAAGTTCTTGACTATGAAGAGCATGCTTTGCAGAGTGGTGCTAATTCACAGGCAGCAGCATATATCCATATGTTAGATGCTGATGACGGAAGAGTTACATACGGTGTTGGTGTAAGCTCCAACATTACAAGAGCTTCTGTACGTGCTATTTTCTCTGCAGTAAACAGATTAGGACTTGGCGAATAGAACTTATAAAAAAACTGCGCAACATTCATGTATGCGCAGTTTTTTGTCCAATAAGACGGCTTGTGAAACACGCCGGCGTTTGGTGCTTATAATAACGTTTTCATGTATACGGTTAAGGCATCCTTCCATTCGGCGAATTTGAAATCTGTTGTCATATTCAGCATATAGTTTTCAAGAACAGAATATGCAGGACGAGCGGCTGGTGTAGGATATTCCTCTGTGGTAATTGGATTTACTTTTGTTGATTTACCAGCTTGTTTGAAGATTTCTACTGCAAAATCAGCCCAAGAGCATGCACCTTCGCATGTACCGTGGAATGTCCCGTAGTTATCTGTTGGAAGAAGGTGTGCAATGGCAGCAGCAAGTTCCTTAGCGCTTGTTGGTGTTCCAAACTGGTCTCTTACAACGTTAACAGTATCATTTGTTTCGGCAAGTTTTAACATTGTTTTTACAAAATTGTTGCCATCTCCGTATAACCATGCAGTACGAATAATAAAATATTTTTGTGCAAATTCTTTTACAAATTTCTCACCTTCTAATTTGGTACGTCCATATGCGCTCTGTGGAGCGAGAGCATCAAATTCTTTGTATGGAACAGTGCCATTACCTGGAAAGACATAGTCTGTAGAAACCTGAATCAGTTTGGCATTGGTTTCAGTTGCTGCAATACTTAAATTGCGAGGACCGATAGCATTGATTTTGAATGCAAGGTCTTCCTGTGATTCGCATGCGTTAACATTAGTGTGTGCCGCACAGTTAATAATAGCATAAGGGTTAACCTCTCTTGCAAACTGCATAACTTTGTCAATATTTGTTATATCTAATTCAGCGACATCTGTGTTAATGAGATGATATTCTGTGTTAGCAGCATAAATTTCATTGATTGCACGTCCCAACTGACCGTTGCAACCTGTAACAATAATGTTTTTCATGTTATAAATCCTTTCATTATAGAATGCAATTTTCTTTTCTTATATCATACAACCTAACTGTAGTTTATGCAAGCAAGGGAATTCTATTTGTACGCTTATATTTTTGAAAAAAAGAAGTATGTTTTAGAATGCATTGCAAAAAATAATTAAGAAATCTTAAATTTGTAACAATTTTGTAATTTTTAATGACGCATACGAATAATTGTGCTATAATGAGCGTTAGCGAGGAGCGTGCTTGCGTGTTTGCATGTGCAATGAGTGGCGAATGGCAGGCCTGAAAGTGAGGAAATATATATGAAAAAGTGGAGTTTACTTCTTCTGGCGGCTTTATCCACAGCAGTTTTTTTGACCGGATGTGGTAATGGAGACGAAACAGGAGAAAATAACGGTATTGTATTGGAAAGTGATACCGGTATAGAAAATTCTCAAGCAAATGCAGAGGATGAAGTCGGTCCGGAAGGTACCGTGAGAAGTTCCATTACAAATGAATGGATTCCTGAAGAGTTAGAACAACAGAGACCGATTGCAATCATGATGCCAACAGACAAGGCTGCTCAGCCGCAGTATGGTATTGGGAAAGCGGACGTATTATATGAATGTATGGAAGAAGGCAATATGTCTCGTCAGATGGCGATTATACATGACTGGCAGAATTTAGAACAGATTGGCAATATTAGAAGCTGCCGCCTTTATTACATTCATTGGGCAATGGAGTGGGACCCAATTTTAGTACATTTCGGCGGTGTGTTTTATATGAGAGATGTGGTATCTCGTGATGATATCCACAACATAAGTGGTACGTATTCAGATGGAACACCTGAGACAAGTGCTCCGGGTGCCAATGCGTTTTTCCGTACAAAGGACAAGAGTTCACCGCACAATGCGTATGTAAGCGCAAGTAGCCTTTTAAAAGCAATGGAGGATCTTGGATATCCGGAAGAACATAGAGATTCTTATGAAGATGAACACTTTCAATTTGCAAAGCCAGGCGAGCCTACTACATTAGAGGGTGCAAATGGTGTGACTGATGCTGTAAGCATTGATTTGTCTGATTGTTTTCCGACAACCAAAACAAGCCTCACATATAATGAAGAAGATGGTTTGTATTATAAATATTTATATGGAGAAAAGCAGATAGATGCAGAAACTGGTGAGCAGTTAACGTTTAAGAATGTAATTCTCCAGACAGCACATTATGAAGTGTTGGATGATAAAGGATATTTAGGATTCCGTGTACACGATATTGGAATGGGCGGTTATTACATTACAAATGGAAAAGCAATTCCAATTACATGGACCAAAACAGAAGAATTTGGCGTAACACGTTATTATGATATGGACGGCAATGAGATTCAGTTAAACACAGGTAAAACATTCATTGCAGTTGTACAGGATGATACAACACCAACGATTAAGTAAAAATAGCGGATTTTCGTTTTATGAGTTATCCGTACATTTAATAAAGTCCTAAGAATTCCACTGGAACTCTTAGGACCTTATTAAATATATATGTGTGAAGAAACTTACATCATAAGGGTGCATACGACGATTGCGATGATAATGCCTAATATAGCACCTGCAAATACCTGAATAGGAGTATGACCAATAAATTCTTTTAATGTATCATGTGCCGAAAGATTTTTGCCCATATGGGAAAACATATCTATCATCTCGTTTAAAATCTTAGCCTGATTGCCAGCAGCACGTCTTACCCCCATAGCATCATACATAACAACAATCGCCAGGATACAGGCAATTGCAAATTCATATCCTGATACACCATATATCATACCTGTTGCAGTTGTAAGTGCACATACAGTTGAAGAATGACAACTTGGCATCCCGCCGCTTCCAACGAGACGTTCGGCTACAAACTGACGAGTCATGATAAGGTGGATAATTGTTTTTAATACTTGTGCAATAAGCCAACCTATAACGGCAGACATTAAAATTGGGTTTTGAATTAAGTCTGTAAAAAACTGCATTGTGGCACTCTCTTTTCTGTGTGTAATCATTTAAAATATTTGTTTATTATTATACTAAAAATGACAGAATTATACAAGATATTCACTATTGTATTGTTCTGGTGTTTTCTAAACTGGCAAGCAATAATAATGGAGCTGTTAAGATAAATGCGTAGGCATAACGGAATTCTGCTGCTACAGGAGTAGATATCATAACAGACAGCATCACAGCTATTGCTGGAAGATATAAAATGCAATATTGCTTTTTGCTGTTTACAATACAGTTGCCAAGTGCAGCCAGAACAATCCAGAATAGTCCGCCTATACTCCATAGGATGCCCAAAATAGGGAAAATAGTGTATAGTTTTGAGCTAAGTTCATATAGCTTAATGACTACAGTACCACGAATCAGAGGTTGCCATGTTAGTCCAAGATCATTGGCCATGATGCCTTCGTTGGAAAGACCAATAGGGGAGATGCTGAACCAGTAGCCTTTTGTCTGATCAATATAGGCATCCAGATAATCCAGCGGATATGTTAGACCAAGCTCCAACCATAGAGAAAAATATTCTGCCTTATGTTCATCAAAATATGCGGTGCCATGTGCATATAGTAGATTTTTCATGGGATCGGATAAATCTGGGTCGTATTGTGGTGCTATTTGCGTTGTATCACATATTTTATCAAGAGAGTTCCATTGATTGTCTGTTAACTCACCGCCATTTGCAATTACACGGGCAACCTGTTGAATAGGAATGGATAATGCTTCTGTAAATTCTGTTGGTGCGACGTTATAAGCATTGAGTACAGGACCTTTGACTGTAAGTACTACTGCAAAGATTACGACATGTAAAATTCCAATAACTTTCCAGTACTTGCGGAAAAAATAAAAGCAAAAAGGTGTCACGAATAAAAAGGCATACCAACCGTTGGAACGCATCAAGCACATAGATATTGCGGACACTGTAAAAAGAACCAGATCTGCTGGAGAAGAACAAAGTCCTTTTCCAGTTCTTAGTAGAATACAAAAACGGTATAAAATGGTAGTGTACAGGAGCAGGCTGCCTGCAAACAGGACATCTTTCCACATTGTAACGGCAAATAGAGCATTATAGGGAACTAGGGCAAAAAAGCCAACAAGCAGAATACTGAATTTTCGCTGTAAACCTTGTTTACGTAACGTTGTAATGAAAAAGGCTTCAATGAGAGCCATAATGAACATTTGTAATAAAGTGTATACAGCAATGCCAACTGTGACATCTTCTGTAAAAAGATGACCGAGAGAAAGACACAGCTTGATTACCATTGTGTGTATCCAGGGATGATGATTGCTGTATGGAAGAATCCCTATAATTTGTTTATACTGATTGATACTGTCTGGAGTCATGACACCTGGGTATTGATATAAAAAATAAGGTAATTGACAGAGCAGTATCACTGCAGCATAAATCCAGAAATGGTACTTCGTCATAGAATTGCCAGCAGAAACATCAAAGATGTGGCATTCAGCCGATAATGCATACAGGCAACAAAGTAGTTTATAAAATAATATAGTCAGCCCAATATACGTAAATAATAAATAAGCAAGACAAAATAGACGGTTGGTCAATCCGCCAGTCAGAGTATTGTGTTCTGCCAGAATGTAAAGCGTGGAAAAGAAGAGGGCAAATCCAAAGGAAAGCCTGCTGGCAGAAATAGAAGTTTGCTTTTTGAGCGTTTCATCAATCCAACAGAGTGAAATCAGACAAAAAGTAAAAATAACAACCGTTATAATATGTGTGGTTGCAATGTGTCCTACGTTGATGATTGCAAAAGCAGCAAAATACGCCATCAAAATTCTTATATAATTAGCTTTTAAAAAATTTTTCATATCAGATTACCTTTCTGCATGGATAAGATAGTACAAGTATATTACCTTACACGTTGTTCGTATAGTACTTTTTTATATGTTAGCGATAGTAAACTATCGAAAAATAATACTTTTACCATTTTTTGCGATATTCCAAAGGAGTCATGTTTTCGGCATGTTTAAATACTTTGATAAAATAGGCTGCATCCTGGAAGCCAGAAGCTATGGCAATTTGTTCTATGGACTGGTTTGAAAAGCGTAACAGTGATTTTGCACGGGAAACACGTTTGGCAGTAATATCATTGCCTATTGTAATGCCATAGATACGTTTGTATTCCCTGGATAAGTGGAATTTGCTAATAAAAAAGCGGTTGGCCAGTTCTTCTAAGTTTATCTTTTCAGTGAAATGTTCATCCAAATAAGCACGTACCTGTGCAAGGGAATGGGAGGGAGATATATTTTCTTTGCCATTACTGTTATTTTCTGTATAGCACAGGGTGATAATATCAGTGAGATATTTATTTGCCATAAGTTCTGTAAGTGAATTATTTTCTTTTTGAATATCGTATAAACTGGTCAGACATTCTATAAAAGAAGAAATGTCTGATGGTGAAAAAATAAAATGATTTCCAGCAGCCAAATAGGAATCATGGAATGCTGCAGCGGCAGCTCCATAGAAATGTACCCACATTAGTTTCCAGGGGGAGGAGGCGCTGCTTTCATGAGAGTATTGTTGCCTGCAGTCTATCCACACACAATCCCCACCTTTCAATAAATAACTATTGTTATTATAAGTGAGGATGCCTTCTCCTGCAATAACAACAAAGAAAAGAAACGAGTTTAGGTTTTTTCGCTGGCTGATATGAGGTTCGATACTCTGTAGTGTTCCTGTCTCCTGCACATATAAAAAGTGTTCTTTTGCATAGGCAGATGGAGTGGCGAGAATACGATTTGACAGTGACTTTGCCATAGATGCCTCCCTGGTATAGCAATATTTTACTATTTTCACGCAATATTTTAACTTGTTAGCGCTATTATACAATAGTATACTCACTATTGGAATAGCAAAATTTAACTAAAAGGAGAATAAATATATGAATAATGTAGCATTGATTACGGGTATTACAGGACAGGATGGTTCATACCTTGCGGAGTTTCTTTTAGAGAAAGGGTACGAGGTACATGGTTTAATAAGAAGACATAGTATTTCCAATACAAGCAGAATCGATCATCTGCTCCATTCGGATTATCATAAAGTTAAATTCTTTCTGCATTTTGCAGATACGACAGACTCAAGCAACCTGATGCGTTTGATTTCGGAGATTCGTCCAACAGAAGTGTATAATCTGGCAGCACAGTCTCACGTTGGAGTCTCCTTTGAAGTACCGGAGTATACAGCAGAAGCTACTGGTGTCAGTACATTAAAGTTGTTAGAAGCAATCCGTGTCAATGGAGGTACCTGCAGATACTACCAGGCATCTACATCTGAATTATTTGGCGGTTTGCCAGAAACAGCGCCACAGAGTGAAACAACTCCATTTTATCCTAAGAGTCCATATGGGGTTGCAAAATTATATTCTTACTGGATTACTGTCAATTATCGAGAATCTTATAATATGTTTGCATGCAATGGTATTTTGTTTAATCATGAATCACCAAGAAGAGGCGAAAATTTCGTGACAAGAAAAATAACACTTGCTATTGCAAATATTCTTGCAGGAAAACAGGAGAAATTAACATTAGGTAACATGAGTGCAAAACGTGACTGGGGATTTGCAGGAGATTATGTAGAAGGTATGTGGCTCATGTTGCAACAGAACAAACCCGACGATTATGTGCTTGCTACAAATGAGACACATACAGTACGTGAATTTGTGGAAGCTGCGTTTGGAGAAGTAGGTATTACAATCAGATGGGAAGGTACTGGTGTAAATGAGAAAGGGTATGACAGTGTAACTGGAAGATTGTTGGTTGATGTCAATCCAGAATTTTATCGTCCAGCGGAGGTGGAATTCCTCTGGGGTAACTGCGCGAAGGCAGAAGAAGAGTTAAAATGGAAACGTAAAACAGATTTTAAGGGCTTGGTAGCTATGATGATGGAAGCGGATATGAAGGAAATTGCTGGTATGAGTTGTGAAGAATATAAGCAGAAAAACCAGAAGAAGTCCACAAAATAAGAAGAGGAAACACAGATGAATAAGACAGATAAGATATATGTAGCAGGGCATAGAGGATTGGTTGGCAGTGCCATTGTCAGAAATTTGCAAAGTAAGGGGTATCAAAATATTGTTGGAAGAACGCATCAAGAACTGGATTTGACCAATCAGGCAGATGTCAGAAGTTTTTTTGAGGAAGAAAGACCGGATGTTGTTGTACTTGCAGCGGCGAAGGTGGGCGGTATTCATGCCAATAATACAACACCGGCAGAATTTATTTGTGAAAATCTTCAGATACAATGTAATGTAATTCAGTCTTGTCATGATTATAATGTGAAAAAGTTACTGTTTTTAGGAAGTACCTGTATTTATCCTAAGATGGCGCCGCAGCCAATTCCAGAGGAGGCATTGTTAACTGGTCCGCTGGAACCAACTAATGAAGCCTATGCTTTGGCAAAGATTTCAGGATTAAAAATGTGTGAATTTTATAAGAAACAGTATGGGGACGACTTTATTAGTTGTATGCCTACGAATTTGTATGGTCCTCGTGATAATTATGATTTGAACAATTCTCATGTTATGCCTGCAATGATTCGTAAATTTCATGAAGCTAAAGTAAGTGGAGCAGATTTTGTGGAATTGTGGGGAACTGGAATGCCGCTTCGTGAGTTTTTGTATGTGGATGATATGGCAGATGCTTGTGTATTTTTGCTGGAAAATTACAGTGGAGTACAGCATGTTAATATTGGAACTGGTAAGGAAGTGACAATCAAACAACTGGCAGAAATTGTAAAAGACACAGTGGGCTTTGCAGGTGATATTGTATGGAATGACAGTATGCCAGACGGTACACCAAGAAAACTGACAGATGTGAGCAAGCTGCATGAATTGGGCTGGCAGCACAAAGTGGAGTTAGAAGAAGGGGTAAAGCTTGCGTATGAATGGTTTTGTGAAAACATTGATATTGCAAGAAAGTAGAAGGAGAAAACGCAATGAAAAGATATGGAGTTATTATGGCAGGAGGCAGTGGAACACGTTTTTGGCCGCTGAGCAGAGAAGCACGACCTAAGCAGTTTTTGGATTTGTGCGGAACAGATAAGATGATTAATCTGACGATTGACAGACTGCAGGGTGTTGTGGAGCCTGAAAATATTTTTGTTGTAACCAATGAAAAACAGGCAGATGCACTGTTACAGATTACAGAAGGAAGGGTAAGTACAGAACATGTTTTACGTGAGCCTGCGGCTAGAAATACAGCAGCCTGCATCGGCTATGCTGCTGTAGAATTACTTCATAAATATGGCGATGGTGTTATGTGTGTACTTGCTTCTGATCATTATATAAAAGATGAGGATGCCTATAGAAAAGTGTTGGAACAGGCAATTTCTCTGGCAGAAACGACAGATCGGTTAATTACAATTGGAATCAAAGCAACATTTCCGTCTACAGGATATGGGTATATCAAAAGCCATCCGGCAGAGAATGAAACGTATCGGATTGTAGATGAATTTGTGGAAAAGCCACAGGCAGAGGTTGCTAAGATGTACGTTGAAAGTGGCGAGTATGTATGGAATAGTGGCATGTTTGTGTGGAAAGCGTCGACTATTCTGGAAAAATTCCGACAATTGCTGCCAGATATTTATGAATATATGATGAAGATCCAGGCAGCAATGCAAACGCCGGAAGAAGAACAGGTTATCAAAGAACTGTATCCGCAGATACCGAAGATTTCTATCGATTACGGAATTATGGAGAGAACCGAAGGTGTTCTCATGGTGGAAGGTGATTTCGGCTGGAATGATATTGGAAGTTGGGATGCGCTTCCGGGAGTTAGGGAAGCCGATGAAAACGGTAATATTCTTCATGGTGACCACGTAATTATCAATAGCGAGAATTGCATTTGTTATACCAATGATAAGCTGATAGCTGCTGTTGGTGTCAAAGACCTCGTGATTGTGGAATCAGATGGGGCAATTCTTGTATGTGCAAAAGAATGCTCACAAGAAACTAAGTTTGTAGTTCAAAAGTTAACAGAACTTGGGAAGGAAAAGTATTTATAAAAAAATAAACATATAAAAATGTGAAACATTCACTGTTATAATGCGACTTTTCAGAATTTACACTCATTCTTGACATATGCTATCATAACCACGTTATGTAAACATACATAGCGAATCAAGTGAGAGAGGAGTGATAGTGTGAGTCGGGAAGTAGAAATCGAAGAGTATGTGACTCGTATTATGTTGGATATGGGAGTACCAGCACATTTGAAGGGATACCATTATCTAAGAAAGGCAATTATAATGACGGAACAAAATTTAGATGTGGTGGGAAGTGTGACCAAGGTATTATATCCTACTATTGCGAAATCATTTCGAACAACAGATCAACGCGTTGAAAGAGCGATACGGAATGCTATTGAAGTATCGTGGGAACGAGGTGATGAAGCCATGATGGAGAAACTGTTTGGATATTCTGTCCACACTTTCAAGGGAAGACCAACAAATAGTGAATATATTGCAAGAATTGCAGATAAGGTACGACTGGATTGGAAATTGAAACACTTATCTTAAATGAATACATATAAAATATAAGACACCACAATTTAGGATTTGTTATATGCAAATACCTGAAATGGGGTGTCTGTTTCTTTTTTTTATGAAACGTGGTATAATAAAATTTAATGAGTAAATAGTGGATGGAGATATGGCAATGAATAAAACGGTGAGTATTATCATACCAGCTTACAATGCAGAAAAGTATATAGAAGAAACGGTTGCTTCTGTGATGGCACAGACCTATCCAGACTGGGAACTCTTAATTGTGGAAGATGGTTCGGTAGATAAAACCCAGGAAATTGTAGAGAAGATGACAAATGACCGGATTCATCTGATTATTCCCCAAAAGCAAGGGACAGCGGCATTGGCAAGAAATGCAGGACTTGATGTGGCAAAAGGACGTTATATTGCTTTTTTGGATGCTGATGATATTTGGAAACCGGACAAGCTTGAGAAAGAATTGGCGTTGATGAGAGAAAAAAATGCAGGTTTTGTATTTTCTTCTTATGAATATGCAGATGAAAATGGAGTTGGGAAAGGCAAGATAGCTCACGTGCCAGAAAGTCTGACTTATAGAGAAGCGTTAAAAAATACAATTATATTTACAAGCACTGTTCTGTTTGATACTGAGAAGATTCCAAAGCACCTGATGTATATGCCGGATGTGAAAAGCGAGGATACGGCAACATGGTGGAATATTCTGCGGCAGAATTACACAGCATACGGAGTGGATGAGGTTCTTGTGCTGTACAGAAGACCTGCCAATTCGCTTTCATCAAATAAATTTGCAGCAATTCAGAGAATTTGGAATCTTTATCGTAAGGTAGAAAAGCTGAGTTTGCTTTATAGTGCATATAATTTTGTGTTTTATGCGATTAGAACAGTAAAAAGAAGATTATAGAAACGCATTTTCATATAGGGAAAATTGTGGTAAAATGGATGCGGACATATTGAGCCAGACAACGGTGGTAATACTTCAGAATGGAGATTGGTATGAAAAAACTAAGTATTGTAGTGCCATGCTACAATGAGGAAGAGACGGTTGTACCGTTTTATGAAGAAGTTAGCAAACTGAATACTTATTTTGAAGAGAAAGAATTGGAAGTGGAACTCTTATATGTGGATGATGGCTCACGGGATGGAACGGTAGCAGAAGTGAAGAGGTTGCATGAGAGGGATACAAGAATCCACCTTGTGTCATTTTCAAGGAATTTTGGGAAGGAAGCTGCTATCTTTGCGTGTTTGCAAAAATCGACAGGTGATTACGTTGTTGTAATGGATGTGGATTTACAGGACCCACCAGCATTACTGCCGGAGATGTTTTCTTATATAGACCAGGGATATGATTCTGTGGCAACAAGACGTGTTTCCAGAAAGGGAGAACCGGTGATTCGCTCCTTTTTTGCGAGACGATTTTATAGATTGATGAAAAAGATTTCTAAGACGGAAATTGTAGACGGAGCGAGAGATTATCGTCTTATGACCAGACAAGTGGTTGATGCTGTTTTGGCGATGAAGGAATATAATCGTTTTACCAAAGGCATCTTTGGCTGGGTTGGTTATGAGACAAAATGGTTAGAGTACGAGAATATTGAGAGGACAAAGGGAGAGACGAAGTGGTCCTTCTGGTCGTTATTATTATATTCTCTGGATGGAATTATGGCGTTTTCGACGATGCCACTGTCACTGTCGGCAATTGTTGGGTTGCTTTTTTGTATTCTTTCGATTCTGCTTTTGTTATTCGTTTTTGTGAGAGCGCTTGTGTTTGGTGACCCAGTTGCTGGATGGCCGTCATTAGTATGTATTATTTCACTTATTAGCGGTGTGCAGCTTTTTTGTCTGGGTATCGTTGGACAGTATATGGCGAAGATGTATATGGAAGTAAAGCAGAGACCTCTTTATCTTGTGAAGGAAGAGTTTTGATAGTAGATATTGTATAAAATTCAAATCTAGTTTGGGAGATAGATGACATTTATGAAGCAAATGGTAGCACCAGATCAGTTGATAGGCAAAGTGTATAAGGCATTAAAACCGTCATGGAAGACTGCGTTTATATCTGCAGTGGTGATTGGAATTGTGACACATATTTATGCACTGACGAATACTTTGCTGACATGGGATAGTATGTGGAATCTTTATTCCGACCAGGATATGCTCAGTTCAGGCAGACCATTTCTTACGTATATGTGTGGCATTAGTTCTTATTTTAATCTACCACTTGTAAATGGACTTTTGGGTATTTTGTTTTTAGGAATTACAGCAGCAGTTATCGTAGAAATTTTTCATATAGAAAGTCCGATTTTTATTGTACTGACTTCTGGAATGCTCGTGACATTCCCAACCATTGCATCTACCATCTGCTATATGTATACATTTGATGGCTATATGCTTGCACTTTTGCTTAGCACGCTTGCTTTTCTAGTGACAGACCGCAAGAAGCATGGTTGGATGCTTGGAGCAGTATTACTTGCGCTTAGCATTGGCACATATCAGGCATATATGTCCTTTACGATTGTGATTTGTATATTGACACTGCTTCTGGAGTTGATTGAAGAAGATAGTATAAAAGTAATATGGATTAAGATTAGAAATGATATGACAATGGGCATAGTTGGCTATGTTTTATATGTCATTTCTGTGAAAGTAATGCAAGCGGTAAAAAATGTAGAACTTTCCGGATATAGTGGAACAGATAGAATTGACAGTATAGTCATTTCTGATATTCCAAGAGGTATATACGAGGCGTACCATAATTTTGCAAGTTTTGCATTTTCTGGCAATGTATTGACAACAAACGGATTTATGGCAATAGCATTTTATGTTATTATTTTGCTCTGTGTTGTAATGTATATTATTGCATTTGTCAAAAACGGACGTTTAAAAAGAGTTGACCGCATGGTACTGGCGGTACTTTTGGTAGTATTTTTACCGTTAGGAGCAACGATTGTCTGTGTGATGTTTCCGGATACATTCGTTTATTTGTTATTGCGTATGCCGTGGGCATTGTTGTTCATTTTTGGTATTGTTCTGGCGGAACGGTATACGTTACGTATGTGCATGTTTCAGGAAAAGCCGGCAATTGCATGCCAGTGGATATGCGTTGTTTCAACTTTTGTTATGGTATTTAACTTTTTCCTCATGTCTAATATTGCATATTACAATATGAATGAACGGTATGAGAAAAGCTATTCGTTGTGTCTGCGGATTGTAGATCGCATTGAGCAAATGGAAGAGTACCATCCGTGGGTTAAAGTAGCATTTGTCGGAGGTTTTCCAGATTATAACAAATATCCAACTACAGAAGCAACGTTGGAAGTACTTCGTGGTTATTATGCGTCGAGAAGCGATTATGTTTTGGATAAAACAGACAGCTATGTGTCATTCATGAAACATTATTTGAATGTTAGTTTGTTAGAAGCAACGGATGAGGAAGAAAGCACATTGTCGCAAATGGAAACGGTACAAAATATGGGAACTTTCCCGGCACAGGATTCTGTCAGGATGGTAGATGGCATATTGGTAATCAAAATGCGATAAGAAGGAGTTATTGTGAAAAAAATAGAATCATTAAAAAGACTAATTATATTACAATTATCACTTGTGGGAATCTTATTGCAGGTGGGAATTTATGCTTTTGCATGGTTTCAGATATATTATCCGCTTGTATTGAGAGGTTATCAGAGAGATGTCGGAATCAAATTCTATTTCCGTGGACATGTCTTGATACTGTTGGTATATTTTCTATTGCTATTTTTCTTTATGCAGATGTATGGTGGTATGAAAATAGGCTATCTAAAGGCTGGAGATGTATTTTTCTCGCAATGTTTCTCTCTTGTATGCGCCAATGTGATTTCTTATATGCAAATCTCATTGATGTATGGTTGGGTAGCACCGGTTGTACCAATAATATATGTAACACTAGCAGATATTGTTCTGGCTGGCGTATGGACGGCAGGGTGTAACCATTTATATAAGAAAGTCTTTCCACCAAGAAAGCTGCTTCTTGTTTATGGGGAGCGATCGATTGATGATATTACAGAAAAATTTAAAAGCAGACCTGATAAATATAAAATTGAGAAATCGATTCATATAGAAGCAGGGACGGAGCAGATTGAGATGGAGGCAAAGAAGGGATATGATGCACTTGTGTTGTGGGATATCCCAGTAGAGGTACGCAATAAGCTGTTAAAATTCTGTTACGGAGATTCTATTCGCGTATATATGATGCCGAAGATTCCGGATATTATGTTAAGAGGTGCAGACCAGCTGCATTTATTTGACACGCCAATTCTGTTCCTGAGGGAATATGTGTTGACTTTTGAACAGCGCTTTGTAAAGAGAACGATTGATATTGTGTGTGCGTTGATTTTAGTTGTGCTGGCATCTCCGTTTATGCTTGTGACTGCAATTGCCATTAAGCTATATGACAGAGGGCCGGTGTTGTACAAGCAGGTACGTTGTACAAGAGATATGCAGGAGTTTTATATTCTCAAATTCCGTAGTATGCGTGTGGATGCTGAAAAAGATGGTGTGGCTAGATTGGCATCCAAAAATGATGACAGAATTACACCGATTGGCAAATTTATCCGTATGGTACGTATTGATGAATTGCCGCAGTTGATCAATATATTAAAGGGCGAGATGTCTTTTATCGGACCACGCCCGGAAAGACCGGAGATTATTGCGCAATATGTGGAAGAGATGCCAGAGTTTGTATATCGTACAAAAGTAAAGGCAGGGCTTGCGGGATATGCGCAAGTATATGGCAAATACAACACAACACCATATGATAAATTAAAACTGGATTTGTTTTATATAGAAAATTATAGCGTATGGATGGATATTAAGTTGATGCTTTTGACACTCAAGATTTTATTGAAACCAGAGAGTACGGAAGGTGTCGATGCGAATCAAACAACTGCGATGAAGAAAACAGATATGAAATAGTATATTATTACGCTAGGTAGAATGCGAATAGACAAAAAGGAGCCGCTATGACAGAAAGAGAATGGATGCAGGAAGGAATTGATGGTAAACTGCTATTTTTATTATTCATAAGAAAATTGTGGATTGTACTGCTTTCTGTTGCAGTGGGAACAATAATAACAACTGCTATTTATATGTTGACTCATGTGGTGTATGCACCGGCAAGAGAATATCGTGCACAGTATAAATATTATCTGGAATTCAATGTGGATGAAAATGGTGATGTATATCAGCATTACAATGACTATACATGGAACAGTCTTATGAAAACGGATGAAATACAGGGGTATTCGGTAGAATTGTTGGGGGATGTACCGGCTGAAATTATTTCAGATGCAGTTTATGTGGAACCGCTTTCAGATATCCGATTGCTTTCTATTGTTGTTACAACGACAGACCAAGAACTGACACAGCGGATTGCAGATGCGACAGAGCAGTCGATGTTGCACTTTGTAGATGTAATGAAGGAATTCAAAGGTGTTGAGGTAATGCAAAGAGTGCCTTCTAGCCTTGTTGTGGTAGAGTTAGATACGTTGCGTGTGGCAGTGGCAGGAGCAGTAGCAGGGTTTGTCATATCGGTACTGGCGCTATTGCTCTATTTTGCGCTAGATGATTCTATTTATATTCCGATTGCGTTTCAAAAGCGATACGGCTATCCGGTGTTAGGAATGACATTTGCGGATGGATGGCAGCGGGAAGCCAATGAAAAGCAGCGGAAGAATAATATTGCATATCAAAGAAAATATTTGTCTGAAATTAATAAAATAGATATAGATAAAATAGCACATGTTACCATAGGAGATTTGGACACACAACTGGCAACAGATTATGCCAAACTTCGTACAGAGTGTGATGCGGTCATATTAAAAGTACCATATGGGAAACGTAATGGTAAACTAATAGAAAAACAAATTACGGAATTATTAAATTACAACTTAATAATTATTGGCGCTGAAATTGAGGATATCAATAGCACACTTTTTCATCAGTATTATATGATGGGAAGAAAAAAGGCGGCAGCATCAGCAGTTGTAATAGTTGGAGAATCATCAGATCAATAGAACGGAGTTTCTTATGGAATTGCAATTACTAGTATCCGCAGTGGATAAAAAGCCGAGAGAACTGGCAGAACAGATGAATATTTCCTCAGATGCAATTATTGTTAATCAGGGGCAGGAATTTGCGTATGATGAGTTTGAACGAAAAGGGCATACAATCAAGGCGTATTCCTTTGCGGAAAGAGGCGTAGGACTTAGTAGAAATAATGCACTTTTACGGGCAGATAGGGATATCTGCCTATTTTCAGATGAAGATATTGTATACAGTGATGATTATGAAAAACTTGTATTGGATGAGTTTCGTAAAAACCCAGAAGCGGATATGATATTGTTTAACATTGATGTTGGCGAGTCAAGAAGAACATATCACATTGATTCCTATGGTAAGGTGAAAGTATATAATAGCGGGCGTTATCCGACATATAGCTTTGCAGCAAAGGTAGAGAAGCTGCATAAAAACAATATTACATTTTCTTTGTTGTTTGGCGGTGGAGCGAAATATAGTAACGGAGAAGATAGTCTGTTTATCAGAGAAGTATTAAAAAAAGGATTAAAGGTATATAAAGCCCCAGTAACCTTAGGAAGGGAAACGGAACGGGAATCGACGTGGTTTAGTGGATATCATGAGAAGTTTTTCTACGATAGAGGAGTGCTGTATCATTATTTGTATGGCAGGCTTGCTAAATTGATAGCACTTCGTTTTCTTTTGAAACACAAAAATGTCATGTGTCAGGAGATTCCGTGGAAAAAGGCATATACAATTATGCGAAAAGGAATTAAGGAAGCGAAGTAGACTGATGTCGAAAGGAAGCAGAGGATGGGTGTTTATATTGCACTGACAATCATTACGATATGTCTGGCTGCGTTTGTGAAAAAAAGTGATACGGTACAAAAAGGCGTATTGAGCAGACGCCAGGTATGTAACTGGGTTTTGTTAACAGCAATTTTTCTGTTGCTATTTGCAGTGTCTTCATGCCGGAGATATGTGGGGAATGATTACGACCGTTATTTATATTTTTTTGATCTGATTGCACTTGGAGAATATGTACCAACAGAATTTGGATTTAATGCTGTTGTACGCTTGATGCAGTTTATTTTTGGTGTGGATACGGAGCTTACAATACTTGCATTATTTGCCTTTGCAACAATCCTATTTATGGTAAAAGCATTGTACGACCAAAGTGACGATTTTTTCTTTTCATTTACGCTGTTTATGCTGTTGACCTACTATTTTCAGACATTAAATACCGTGCGTTATTATTTAGCGCTTGCTGCAGCTTTTTATGCGGCAAAGTATGCGATGAAGAAACAGTATGTGAAGTTTATACTGATTATTTTGGTGGTTGCTACAATTCATAAGTCGGCACTGATTGTCATTCCATTATATATATTGGCAAACAGAGTGTGGAAACGTTGGCAAATTATCGCTATGTGTGTGCTGGCAGTGAGTGGGTTGCTATTCGGAGAATATTATCTGAAGCTGATTTTGCTGGTATACCCGAGTTATCAGGAGACAATGTTTCTGGAAGGTGGAACAAGTATCATTAATATTATGCGTTGTATTGCGGTGCTTGTGCTTGCCTTGCTTTGCTATAAACAGGCAATTCGTGGAAATGCTCAGAATACGTTTTATTTTAATCTGAATATCCTGGCGTTACTGCTATATACATGTGGTTCTTTTTTGCCGGAGATATCAAGAATTGGCTATTATATGACGATTGGACATGTTTTCTTGATTCCTAGCTTGGTAAATAGTATATCAAAGAGGAAGGTACGAGGATTTTTTAAGGTTGCAGTGATTGCGGCAGGTGTATTGTATTTGGCAATCTTTCTTAGAAAAGCGAGTGCGCATGAGCTTCGCATTGTGCCATATCAGACGTGGGTGCTGCAACATGATGTAGATATGACAGAGGAAATATATTAGAGCTGGAAGGGCATGGTTTGATGTGATGAAGCAAAGTAGATTCAGTATTATTGTAGTTTGTTTGAATGCAGGCAATAAGTTGACAGAGACGGTAAATAGTATTTTAGGTCAAACGTATACAGATTATGAAATTGTTGTGAAGGATGGGTTTTCTAAAGATGGCTCAGTGGAAAGTCTTCCTATCAACGAAAAAATCCGGATATATAGAGAAAAAGATACTGGTATTTATGAGGCGATGAACCAAGCAATAGAGAAAGCACAGGGGCAATATCTGTTATTTTTGAATTGTGGAGACCTATTCCACGACAATACAGTGTTAGAACAGGTAAACAGATGTATTACAGAGGATGAAAGAGACAATGGCAAACAGCATGCGCTGATTTACTATGGCAATACGTATACTGCACTGACAGATACGGTTGTGGCATCTAATCCGCATATAGATGCGTTTGCATGTTATCGAAATGTGCCATGCCATCAGACGTGCTTCTATGCACTTTCTTTGATGCGTAGACGTGCATATTTACCAGAATATAAAGTACGAGCTGATTATGAACATTTTTTGTGGAGTTATTTTGTGGGGGAAGCAAGACCTAAGTATATGAATGTGACTGTGGCAGATTATGAAGGTGGTGGCTTTTCGGAGACAAAAGAGAATGTCAAACGCTCCAAAAAGGAACATACAGAAATTGTCCGCAAATACATGACGAGTGGGCAAATATTAAAATATAAACTAATTTTGTGGATAACACTTGCGCCGCTTAGAAGCAGGATAGCGCAGAATGAAAAGTGGTCTGGTATGTATAACAAAATGAAAGATTTGCTGTATCAACGGAAGTAGAGTTATTCAGCATGGAGACTGTATCAGAGTTGAAGTGGAGGAAAACGATGAAAATACTTTGGGTATGCAATATTATGTTGCCGTTTGTGGCAGAGGCGCTTGGATGTCCTGCAAGCAATAAGGAAGGCTGGCTTACAGGTATTGCAAAGAAAATAATAGAAAATGCAGATGCTGGGGTGAAACTGGCAGTTTGTTTTCCTGTGGAGGATGAAAAGGCATATCCGATGCTTATGACATCTGGTGGTAATCCGATTATGATTCAGGACGTTGAATGCTATGGTTTTGTAGAAAATACCCGTTGTCCCGAAACTTATGATGTTGTATTAGAAAGCCGGTTTGAAGAAATTCTGGCAGATTGTCAGCCGGATTTGATACACTGCTTTGGAACAGAGTTTGGGCATACTTATGCGGCACTCAAAGCATTCGGTAAGCCAGAAAGAAGCCTTGTGGGCATTCAGGGACTTTGTGCAGCATATGCAAAGGTATATATGGCAGATGTTCCGCAAATAGTGCAGAAACGGTGGACACTGCGTGATTTCCTAAGAAAAGATAATCTGGTGCAGCAACAAAGAAAATTTGTTATGCGTGGAGAACGGGAGAATCAGGCGCTACGCTTGACTGGCAATATTACAGGAAGAACAACCTTTGATAGGGAAGAAACCTATGCGGTAAATCCAAAAGCACGTTATCTTTTTATGAATGAAACACTAAGAAGTAATTTTTATGAGGGTGCATGGTGTTTAGAGGATTGTGAGAGGTATTCCATTTTTATAAGTCAGGGAAATTATCCGATTAAGGGTTTGCATTATATGTTGAAGGCAATGGCTAAGCTAAGAGAACGATATCCAGATTGTAAATTGTATGTAGCAGGAGATATTGTTACTGCTTATACAACCTGGAAAGAAAAATTGAAAATTTCCTCTTACGGAAAATATTTATTAGATTTGATTCACGAGTTTCGCTTGGAAGAAGCAGTTGTCTTTTTGGGAAAATTAGATGCAGAGGCAATGAAAAAGCAGTTTTTAAAAAGTCATGTGCATGTACTTGCTTCCGCTTTGGAGAATTCTCCCAATTCTTTGGGCGAAGCTATGTTGCTTGGAGTGCCGTGTGTGGCATCTGAAGTTGGTGGTGTACCAGATATGATGCTAGACGGTGTGGAAGGACTGACTTATCCAAAAGGCAACTGTGAGCAGCTTGTAGCATGTATTAGTCGTGTATTTGATAATGATGAATTTGCGAGACAAATATCAGAGTCTGCGGCAAGACGGGCAAGGGTGACACACAATGGAGATGCGAATTACCGCAGACTGATAGAGATTTATGAGATTATGATGGAGTCATAGAACTGATGAAAATCACATTTATTTCAAATTATATTAATCATCATCAGATTCCTTTTTCTGAGGCAATGGTAAAAAAACTAGGCAGTGATTATTGTTTTATCCAGACTGAGCCAATGGAAGAGGAACGGGTCCGCATGGGTTGGGCAGTGGATATCCGGACAATTCCGTATGTATATTGTTATTATGAGCATAAGGATTTTTGTGATGCACTGTTATTAGATAGTGATATCGTAATCTGTGGAGGAACAGAGAATGAAAGTGTAATCAAACCGAGATTGCAGACAGATAAAATAACGATTCGATATAGTGAAAGACTGTATCGTGAAGGACAGTGGAAAGCTATCTCACCAAGAGGTTTGATTCGCAAATATAAGGATCATACACAATACCGTGGCAAAAGCGTGTATTTGTTATGTAGTGGTGGATATGTGGCGTCTGACTTTCAAATTGTGAAAGCATATCCGCATAAAAAGATGAAATGGGGATATTTTCCTAAGTTTATCCCATACGATATAAAGACTCTCATGGCAGGGAAGCGGTCAGAGAATAAGCCTGTACATATTTTATGGGCAGGCAGATTTATGGAACTGAAACATCCGGAATATGCGGTAGCAGCAGCGCAGTATCTGAAAGAAAAAGGATATGCTTTTGGGATGACAATGATTGGTGATGGGCAGGAAAAAGAAAAGATCCAGGCACAAATCAAAGAAAAGCAGCTAGAAGAGGTTATTACGCTAGAAGGATTTATGAAACCGGAGAAGGTACGCCAGTTTATGGAACAAGCTGACATTTTTCTGTTTACAAGCAATCATTTAGAAGGCTGGGGTGCGGTTTTAAATGAATCGATGAACAGTGGGTGTGCAGTAGTGGCAAACCATGCGATTGGTGCGGTACCGTTTTTGATTCGGGATGGCATAAATGGATTGATTTATAAAAATGGAAATAAGCAAGAATTTTTACAGTGTGTAGAAAAACTTGTCAAGGATGAAAAACTGTGTCGGCAGCTTGGAGCAGAGGCGTATGAAACCATTGCACAGACGTGGAATGCGGATAATGCAGCCAATGTTTTATATGAGATGTGTGTGAAACTTTTGCAAGGAGAATTTGTCATGGCAGATAAGGGACCTTGTAGTGTGGCAGAGGTGTTGCCGCCGTGGAGAGCATATCGGAGTATGAAACAGAAGAAGTAATGTGCTTTTGGGATGTTAGTGCCGTGGAGCGGAGGTAATGATGAAAAATTTGATTATGAATGCATTTGCCTGCAAGGAAGATTATGCGACTTCCATGCAGCTAGGCGGAAAAGCAGACGCAGGCGTGTTAGAACTTTATATGAAGAATATATTTGTTTCGCTAAAATCTGCGAAACTGCACAATCCAGAGGATGATGTTATGCTGGTAACGAATGTAGCATTGCCTAGGCAGTATGAAGAATTGTTTGCTGCACATGACATTCTTGTGAAGATAATTCCGTTTGAAACATTTGTCATGCCAAAACAGTTTGTGTGGTCATTGGCATTTTTTAAGTTGTGCGCACTTGATTATGTGGTGAAACATATGGCATATGAACATATTGTGCTATTGGATGCTGATACAGTGACGATGCATCCGTATACGGATATGTGGCAGGAAGCGGATGAGGGGATTATGCTATTTGAAGTAGGGCATAGTTACAGCCACCCTGACAGATGGGCAATTACAGATGCGTATCATAAGCTGTATCAGACAAAGAAGGGAAGTATTACGCACATTGGCGGTGAATATGTCTGCGGAAGGCGTGAAGCGCTGATAGAGTATATGAATGTCTGTATGCAGATTTATGAAGATGTTAAAAAAAGCGGTTTTGAAGTATTTGAGCATGCTGGAGATGAATTTATTCTTTCGGTAGCGGCACATAAAATAACGAATGTTATAAATGCTTCGCCGTATATTTTTCGATATTGGACAGAGGATTTTTATTTGATTAGCACGAATACAGTGGCCAATCCTGTATGTATCTGGCATCTGCCAAGTGAAAAAGATACAGGTATGTTGCGGCTTTATCATTACTATCAGAAGCATAATTGCTTCCCAGAAGCAGAGAAATGTGCTAAAATGACGGGTATCGTAAAAGCAAAGAGACCAAGAAACGGGTATTTGCTGGCAAATAAAATTCATATAAAAATAAGAAAATGGATGAACTAGACAGGGTATAATACTGCGTAGAAACGCTGGAAAGGTACAAAAATGAATCAGGATAGAGAACGCATTTATGTATGTCACACATTTTATCATGTATATGTGACGCTGTTAAAAGAATATGACCTGCCGGAAGAAAAATGGGGACAGGCAGAAATTGCATTAAGCACCTTGTCGACCGATTTTGGCAATCTGAAGGAACGACTCGAGCAGTGCGGTATGTTTCGGAAGGTGTATACACTGATTGAAAAAAAGCATACGGAGTTTCCTGAGCTTGCTAAGTATACAGCTTCTCATAACAATGTTGTATGGCATATGATAAATCGTATTATTTTTACGAAGAAATTCCCGAAAATGTTGGAACCATATATTGATATTGATTTTAAACGTTACAAAGATATTTATGTATATTGTGACTGGGATCCGATTGGATATTATTTAAGCTATAAGAAAATATATTATCATGCGCTGGAGGATGGACTGGACTGTTTGAAATATCTGGATGGTGCAAGATATGAGAATAGAGGGCATTTTGAACTGAAAGCATTTCTGGCATCGAAAAATATACTTTTCATACAGAACGGCTATGGGAAATATTGCCTTGACATGGAAATCAATGATAGATCGTGCTTAAAGTACGATTATCATAAATATATTGAAGTGCCGAGAAAACCTTTGGAAATGAAGCTGACAGATGAACAGAAAAAGGTAATTTTAAAAGTATTTATGCCGAATGCGGACGAAGTGATTGCTTCGCTTGGAGAGAAAGGAAAAGGTGGATGCGTGTTGTTTTTACCACAACCACATCCGCAGGATCCGGAGATTCGCAAACAGATATGCCATGATATAATCAGAGATTATTGCGAAGGCTATCATGTTGTGATAAAGCCACATCCGAGAGAAAATATGGATTATAAGGCGCTACGCCCTGATTGTACAGTAATTGAAGGGAAATTCCCGATTGAAGTACTCAATTTTATTGAAGGTATTCACTTTAAGAAGGCAATTACTATTGTGACGACAGCAATTGATACGATTGATTTCGTGGATGAGAAAATCGTTCTTGGACAGAGTTTCTGGGATGCCTATGAGGATCCAGAACTGCATAATTACAATTCACAGATTTAAAAATGCGAAGCGGACATACGTAAGAAGCATGCCGCATGGAGGAGATACATGAAAATTCTAAAGAAGTTAATGGTATTGATGGATAAAAAGCAAAAAAGGACGATGCTTTTGCTTGTGATTATGATGGTTATAGGTGCGGTTTTGGAAACAGCGAGTATTGGGCTTGTGTATCCGCTCATTGAGGCAGTTGTAGATGCGGATGCAGTGAATGGTGATGGCTTAGTGTCAACGATATACCATGCCATGAATCTGGATAATTATACACAATTTATTATTCTTGTACTGGTTGGACTGGTATTTGCATTTGTTTTTAAAAACCTGTTTTTGTTTATGCAGCAAAAATTGATGTACCGTTTTGTTTACAGCAATCAGTTTTCAACACAGGAAAGAATGCTGCGTCATTTTATGAAGCAGGGGTATGAATTTTATCTGAATGCGGAGACTGCGACAATTCAAAGAACAATTGCAGCGGATGTAACGAATATGTTTGCTTTGATTTTATCACTGTTGCAGGTGACTTCTGAGGTAATTGTGTTTGTATCTTTAGGTGTTGCCATTTTCTTAATTGATTCCAAGATGACAATTATCATTGCCGGGATTCTGATTTTGACACTTGTGATTATTAAGATGATTATCAAACCGATTATGAAAAAAACAGGAAAAGAAAATCAGGATTATGCAAGCCAGATATACCAATGGCTTTCTCAAACGGTTGGTGGAATTAAAGAAATCAAAATTATTGGTAAAGAAAAGTATTTTATCGATGAATATTTAAAACGTGGATATGGCTATGTAAAGGCAATGGAGCGTTTTGGGATGTATAGCAATGCACCAAAGCTTTTAATTGAAACGGTCTGCATTGCAGGTATGGTAGTGTACATGCTCTATCTTGTGGTAAGTGGACAGGAACTTGCTTCTATGTTGCCGTCTTTATCAGCGTTTGCAGTTGCTGCGGTCAGACTGATGCCTTCTGCAAGTCGTATTAACAATCAGTTAACGCAGATGGCTTATTACGAGCCGTTCTTTATGAATGTCAGTGATAATCTTGTAGAGGAGATTAGTGATGATAATGTGGATATGTCGTATGCGAAGGAGGCAGAAAAGAAGCTGCCAGTAGCAAAAGAGATTACGTTAGAACATATCACATATGCGTATCCAAATACGGATAAACTGATTTTTGATAAAGCAGATATGCACATTCCGGTTGGTAATGCCATCGGTATTGTGGGCGGTTCTGGTGCAGGAAAGACTACGATTGTTGATATTTTACTAGGATTGCTTGACATTCAGGGTGGTAAAGTATGTGCTGATGGTGTAAATGTCATGGAGCATTACAGAGCCTGGCTGAAAAATGTTGGTTACATTCCGCAGATGATTTATCTTCTGGATGATGATATTCGTAAAAATGTGGCATTTGGTGTTCCGGAAAATGAAATTGATGATGAAAAACTCTGGTATGCACTAAAAGAAGCACAGCTTGATGAATTTGTAAAAACATTACCAGAAGGAGTTCATACAGGAATCGGAGAAAGAGGTATCCGTTTGTCGGGTGGACAAAGACAGCGTATTGGTATTGCGAGAGCATTGTATAATGATCCGGAAGTGCTGATTCTGGATGAAGCAACTTCGGCATTGGATAACGATACTGAAGCTGCAATTATGGAGTCTATTAATAGACTTCATGGTAAAAAAACACTTGTTATTATTGCGCATAGATTACAGACGATTGAAAAATGCGACATGGTATATCGTGTGGAAAATGGAAAAATTGCAAGAGAACGCTAGGAAAGTAAGAGAGTAGACGTTATGAAGCTAAGTATTGTTGTGCCTGTTTATAATATGGCAGCAGACGGTAAATTGAATTATTGTATGGATTCCTTGCTTGCTCAGACAATACGGGATTTTGAGATTATCGCAGTGGATGATTGTTCGACGGACAATTCCTATGAAATTTTACGGCAATATGAAAAAAAGCATCCTGATATTGTTAAGGCAGTGCATTCTCCTAAAAATAAAAAGCAGGGCGGTGCCAGAAATATAGGCATTGCGCTGGCAAAGGGTGAATGGATTGGATTTATCGATAGTGATGACTGGATTGCGCCTAATATGTATGAAAAGCTGATTGGGAAAGCAGAAGAAACGGGTGCGGATGTGGTTGGATGCGATTATCACCTTGTACATGAACACAGTATGGCACTTGGTAAAATTGTGCATAATAATACAAAAGAGCAGACAGGCGTGTTAGATGAAGAAAAATATAAATTGCTTATGAGAAAACCAGGAAGTATGGTAATCAAAGTATATAAAAAGTCAGTGATTGATGAACATAACCTGCATTTTCCAGAAGAAATTTTTTATGAAGATAACTGTGCAGCGCCAATCTGGATGTTACATTTTAAGCATTTTGAATGGATTGAGGAGCCGCTTTACTATTATTATCAGTTTGAAGGTTCTACGGTACATCATATTAGTGAGCAAAAGTGTGAGGACAGGCTAACTGCGGCAATGATGCTTGTAAATGAGTGTAAAAAGTATGGATTCTATGAAAAGTATCACACTGAACTCGAAGACAGATTTACCGAATTGTACTACGTGAACACCTTATTTACGTATATGGTTGGTGTAAAACGTATTAGAATGGCATTTCTACGAAAAATGGCAGACGGTATGAAGCGGGAATTTCCAGCATTTCGAGAAAATCCATATTATGGACAAAAATATGATGCAGAGCAGAAGAAACTAATAAATCTGCATATGAAATCCCCGGTTTTATTTGTGGTGTACTATAAAGCCTTGCAGACGTATCGTAGAATACGTTATGGTAAGTAGTATGAAGTGTTTATAGTTGCTGCAATTGCAGGTGAACAGGCGCATGTTTTGGAATACAGTAGCGTATCGTGTTGGAATACAGCAGCGTATCGTGTTGGAAATAATTGTATTTCATAGAAAAATATGATAAAATAAATTGTTTTAGAGAATGTAGGAGGAAGACTCATGTTAAATAATAAAACAATCTTAATTACAGGTGGAACAGGTTCTTTTGGAAAATGCTTTACGAAATATGTATTAGAGCATTATGAGCCAAAGAAAATTATCATTTATTCCAGAGATGAATTTAAACAGTGGATGATGGCAAATGAATTCAAAGACCATGTGGACAAACTTCGTTTTTTTATTGGTGATGTTAGGGACAAGGAAAGATTGCAGAGAGCATTTGAAGGCGTGGATTATGTAATTCATGCAGCTGCAATGAAACAGGTTCCAGCATGTGAATACAATCCACAGGAAGCAATTAAGACAAACATACATGGTGCGCAGAATATTATTGATGCAGCACTGGACTCTAATGTAAAGAAAGTTGTTGCACTTTCTACGGATAAAGCGGTTAATCCAGTTAACTTATACGGTGGTACAAAACTTGTGTCAGATAAATTGTTTATCGCAGCCAATGCGTATGCAGGTGATAAAGATATTAACTTTTCTATCGTTCGTTATGGTAATGTAGCAGGAAGTCGTGGTTCTGTTATCCCATTTTTTAATAACATTATCAAAAACGGCGGTACAGAACTTCCGATTACAGATTACCGTATGACAAGATTTTGGATTAGCCTGACACAGGGGGTAGAACTTGTGATTAAGGCGTTAGAGGAAGCTAAGGGTGGAGAAACATTTATCTCTAAAATCCCATCCTTCAAGATTACAGATCTTGCAGAAGCAATGATGCCAGGCTGTAATATGCCAGAAGTTGGTATTCGTGAAGGAGAAAAATTGCATGAGATTATGGTAACTGTAGAGGATTCCATGACAACATACGAATATGACAAGCATTTTATTGTATATCCACAAATGGTATGGAGCAACAGCAGAAAACCAACACCAACAGGCAAAAAAGTGCCAGATGGATTTTCTTACAGCTCAGACAACAATACAGAATGGTTATCAGTAGAAGAAATCAAAGAATTATTAAAAACAGTAGAACTGGAAAAATAAAAACTGCGGGGACTGCTTCAAATGAGGTTGTCCCCAATTATGCTAGGAAAGGGACGATAAAGCTATGGAAAAACTAGCAATACACGGTGGTATTCCGGTAAGGGAGACAAAATTATATTACGGACACCAGTACATTGATGATGCGGACATTCAGGCGGTTGTTGATGTGTTAAAAAGTGATTATCTTACTTGTGGTCCAAAGATTACAGAACTTGAAAAGAGATTGTGCGAGCTGACGGGTGCAAAATATGCAGTAGCAGTCAGCAATGGAACGGCAGCGTTACATATTGCATGTATGGCGGCAGGTGTTGACAAAGGTGATGAGGTGATTACCACCCCGATTACATTTGCGGCATCTGCTAATTGTGCTTTATATTGCGGTGCAAAACCAGTCTTTGCAGATATCAATGAAAAGACATATAATATCGACCCGAAAGACGTGGAGGCAAAAGTAACAGAGAAAACCAAAGCAGTCGTAGCAGTTGATTTTACAGGACAGGCAGTGGAATTGGATGCACTTACAGCTTTATGTAAAGAGAAGAATCTTGTGTTGATTGAGGATGGTGCACATTCGATTGGCACAAAGTATAAGGGAAAGGGCATTGGCTCCATTGCAGATATGACGACCTTCAGTTTCCATCCTGTCAAAACAGTGACCGGTGGGGAAGGTGGTGCGGTGCTTACCAATAGTGAGGAGTACTATCAAAAGCTCCTGTTGTATCGTTCTCATGGTATTACAAAAAATGAGACAGAATATCAGCATGTATCCGATGGACCGTGGTATCATGAACAGATAGATTATGGTTTTAACTATCGTATAACAGATATTCAGGCGGCACTCATTATCAGCCAGTTGGATAAGTTAGAACGATTTACAAAGAGACGAAAAGAAATTGTAGACAGATACAACGAGGCATTTAGCGAGATACCGGAATTGACAGTACAGGAAGAGATTCCAGAATCTGATACAACAAGGCATTTATATATTTTACGAATCAAACCGGATTTGCTTACCATTGATAGAAGAGCATTTTTTGAAGCAATGGGTGCAGAGAATATATGCTGTAATGTGCATTATATTCCGGTATACAGACATCCGTATTATGAAAATGCAGGCTATCCAAAGGGACTTTGTCCGAAAGCGGAGAAGTTGTATGATGAAATGGTGACATTGCCGCTTTATTATGCAATGTCAGATACAGATGTGGAAGATGTTATTACAGCAGTAAAGAAAATTGTAGCAGCATGTAGGAAATAGCAAAGGTGAAGAGCGCATGAGAAGAATTGCAGTCATTACAGCCAGAGGCGGCAGTAAGAGAATACCGAGAAAAAACATCAGATTGTTTTTAGGAAAGCCAATTTTACAGTATTCTATCGAAGCAGCATTTGCATCAGGTATGTTTGATGAGGTTATGGTATCTACAGAGGATGAGGAAATTGCAGAAATAGCAAAACAGGCAGGTGCCGCTGTACCTTTTTACAGAAGTGAGAAGACTTCTGATGATTTTGCAACGACAGCAGATGTGATTGCAGAAGTACTGGAAGAGTATGCTAAAAGAGGTCAGAAGTTCGATGAATTGTGTTGTATTTATCC
>JAFUQM010000025.1 GCA_017472325.1 Lachnospiraceae bacterium | reverse complement strand
GTCAATGGATGCCACAGCCATTTTGCTACCAGCATCGCATTCTTTTAACAGATGAATTGTATCTTCGTTTTCCATAGTGAAACCTCCTGTTTGTTTTATGTGTTTAGTGTGTCCAAAGAGGATAATAATATAACTGCATGGATAACAGATACAAAAACAGACATGTCATTAATTCCTTGTAGTAGGAACTATGACATGTCTGTTTTGGATTTTAATGTTTCATGTGCAGATAATTATCTGTTAAGAATTAATTTTGTTAATTCAACAGGATCAACAATTTTGCCATCCTTGTATACACGCATATTACCAGAAGCAATTTCATCAATCAGAATTACTTCATCATTGTTATAACCAAATTCAAATTTGATATCCCATAAATCAAGACCAATAGATTTTAAATCATCAGCAACGATTTTTGTGATTTTTAATGTCTGTTCTTTCATGCTTTCAAACATGGCAGGGGACATAACGCCTAAAGCTGCAAGACCTTCGCTTGTAACAAGAGGATCGCCTAATGCGTCATTTTTGAAAGTACATTCTACATAACCACCTTCTAAAACTGTACCGTCTTCCATGTATTCGCCATATCTGCGGATAAAGCTACCTGTAGCCACAAGGCGGCAGATTACTTCGAGACCGTGACCAAATACAGTTGCAGGAAGAACTTCCATAGTAGCATTTTCTACGTCAGCACTTACATAGTGAGTTTTGATGCCAGCTTCTTTTAATAATTCAAAATAGTGAATAGATGTCTGTAAGTTTGCTTTGCCGATACCTTCGATTGTTAAGCCGACAGTGTTTTCACCTGGATCGAACACGCCATCTTTTCCTGTACAGTCATCTTTGAATTTCAGCATTACATTTCCGTTTTCAAGGCTGAATACGTCTTTGGTTTTTCCTTCATAAACTTTTTTCATAGTACAATCTCCTTTGTTTTGACTACAGATAAAAATACCTGATGAAGTTACTTTAGCACAATTTTTTCTGGATGAAAACAATTTTTTTTATGAAATTATAGATGAGTGAAAAATTGCTTTCATAATTTATGGGTAAGCATGTTCGTTTAGAGAAGATGAGAAATGGGGAAAAACAACTGCGTAGACTTGTCAAATGCTATTTATTGGTTTTATAATTGTGGCATAATCAGTTTACATTTAGGGATATTCAAAATCATCAGGAGGATGACACATGAATGATAAAAAGATAAACATGACTGGAGTGACAAAGTGGATGTTCGCCATTTTGACCATGATAGTTTTTGTGTGGTTTTTGCTTGGTGAATTAGTGTTACCACGGGAGATAGAAGCAAATACAGAACAGTGTGAGGTTTTTGAGTCGGATTGGTCGCGCGTGATGCCAGACGGTAGCATAATTCCAATAGAGGTGCCTGGAAAATGTGATGCTGAAGGGTGGGAAGCAGTCAGTATTGAGACAATTTTGCCAGATAAGATAGAGGATAAAACATGGCTTTGTTTCCGAAGCTCTCAGCAGGATATGGAGATTTATATTGACCAGATTTTACGTGAGCGCTATAACACGGAGAATTCCAAACCATTTGGCAAGACAAGCATGAGTGCATACATATTTGTTGAATTGATGCGTGAAGATGCTGGAAAAACAATAAAGGTAGTAACAACGAGTGATTCGGCATATGCTGGCGTTATTAATTCTATTTATATTGGTGAAAAATGGGGAATCTGGCAGTTTTTATTAGGGCAATATGGCTTGCCCCTTGCAGCTGCATGTCTTTTGTTTGTACTTGGTCTGGTTGCTGCCGGTATTAGTATGGCAATTCGTATCTGTTATGATAAAAATGTTATGTTGGAATATCTAGGGTGGGGGATATTTCTTGCAGCAGTATGGTTGATTTGTGAATCAAGATTAAAGCAATGGATTTTCCCTAATATATCTGTAGTAGGGGCTCTGGGCTTTTTTACGATTATGCTTTTACCATTTCCATTTCTAATTTATGTGAATGCGTTGCAGCAATATCGATACGCAAAGTATTATCATGCAATGAATGCTGTGGGAATATGCAACTTTTTGCTTTGTACGTTTTTACAGGTTACCAATCAAAAAGACTTTTTAGAGACAATGTTTTTGATGCATACATGGATTGTAATGGCAATTTTGTTAGCAACAGTTACTATTTGTGTTGATATTAAGAAAAAATATATTCAGGAGTATTATCAGGTTGCACTTGGCGTGACGGGTATGATGGTGGCAGCTATTATGGAGATAGTGTTAGTTTACACCAACAATGGACATTCTAGCGGATTGATGCTGTGTGTTGGATTACTGTTCTTATTAGTTATGGCAAGCATAAAAACAGGAAGAGACCTTCTTGCAATGGAATATGAAAAGAAGCGTGCTTTGTTTGCCAGCGAATCTAAAACACAGTTTTTAGCCAATATGTCTCATGAAATCAGAACACCTATTAATTCTATTATGGGTATGAATGAGATGATTTCGCGTGAGAGTAAGGAAGCAGAGATTATAGGATATTCTGACAATATCAAACGCTCTAGTAAAATGCTGTTATCATTGGTAGACGACATTCTTGATTTTTCAGAAATGGAATCTGGCAAATTGAAGATTCTAGAATCAGAATATGAAGTCATGCCACTTTTCGAAGACCTTGGCTATGCGCTGCAAGACGGTGCAGGGAAGAAAGGACTTGCGGTTGAGGTTCATGTAGATGATAGGTTACCATCTGTATTAAGTGGTGATGAAAGAAGAATCAGACAAATTGTACTGAATCTGATTAGTAATGCTGTGAAGTACACAAAAGAAGGAACAATTATACTGAAGGCAGAGGCGTTTTTTGCAGAAGGGGAACAGCTTACATTGCTGATTTCGGTGACGGATACAGGAATCGGAATTCAGGAAGAAAACCTGGAGAAATTGTTTGAAAGTTTTAGTCGATTGGAGATGAATAAAAACAGAACCTTGCAAGGCACAGGTCTTGGATTAAGTATTACCAAGCGTTTGGTAGAAAATATGCAAGGAGAGATTACGGTACATAGTGTCTACGGACAAGGGTCTCAATTTACAGTTAGAATTCCGCAAAAGATAACCAGTCAGATAACGATTGGTGAACTGACGAAAATGAAAGAAAATTCGCCAGAAGCTACTTTGTGTCAGAAGAGTATATTAAAAGCGCCAGAGGCTTCTGTACTTGCTGTTGATGACAATGAAATGAATATCACAGTGGTAAAAGGTTTGTTAAAGCGAACAGAAATACAACTCGATACAGCACTTGGAGGAGAGGAATGTCTTGCGCTTTGCCGGGAGAAAAAGTATGATTTGATTTTTATGGATCATATGATGCCGGAACCAGATGGAATAGAAACCTTGCATCGTTTGCGTGCTGAATTTGGAAATCCAAACCAGAATACAAAAGTGGTTGTATTGACTGCCAATGCGGTAGCGGGTAGTAAGGAAGAATATCTAAAAGTTGGATTTGAAGATTATCTTTCTAAGCCGCTGGATGTATTGGAATTAGAGCATATTCTGGAGACACATTTGCCAAAAGAGTTGGTTTACAGAGAAGTACTGACAGAACTAGCAGCAGGTGAGTTGTCAATCACAGGTGACAGTGTATTAGAAAAGGAAGCAGCAATTTCTTCGGATATAAATACACTGATTGACAAAAACATTGGACTAAATTATTGTGCTGGCAATGAAGAAATGTATTTTGAAATTGCACGGGCTTATTTTGAGCAGGCACAAAAATATAAAAAAGAGCTTCCAGAGTATTATGAGAGAAAAGAGTGGAATGAATACAAAGTGATTGTGCATGCCATGAAGAGTACTTCATTAACAATTGGTGCAACAGACTTTTCAAATCGGGCAAAGCAACATGAAATGGCTGCAAAAGAAGGCAATGAGACATTTATTGTGGCAGACTGGGAAGGATTCTTACAAAATTATGAGGATGTACTTCGTGAGCTAACCAATATATTAAGTACTGATAAAAAACTAGAGTTAGAACAGAAGGAAATTTCAAGAACGCAATATCTGGAAGAGTGCCATTCCTTGTTGAAGCTAATACAAGCATATAGCATGAATGAAGCAATAGAACAAGTGGATGCACTCCAAGGCTTTTACGTGAAAGGGTGTACTGTACCGATTGTAGAAGTGCTTGAGAGTGTGCGAAAGGCAGTAGATGATTTTGATTATGACAGAGCTGAAGAACTTGTGACAGAATTAATAGATAAGCTTCAGGAGGAATAGGTAACATTTTATTATAAATTTATGCGAATGGCTCGGTGCTTGTGAATCAGGGAAAGAGATAGGTGATTGTATGAAAAAAGTAATTCTTGTAGTAGATGATGATAAGGCGAATTTGGTTGTTGTGCAGAAATTATTAGCAGAGGAATATCAAGTGGCAGCCGTAAATTCTGGAAAAATGGTATTTAAATATTTGGAAAAACATACACCAGATTTGATTTTGTTAGATATTCAGATGCCAGAGATGGATGGTTTTGAGGTTATGCAGGGAATTCAGCAGATGGAAAATTTACGCAGAATTCCAGTTATTTTCTTAACAGCAGACCGCAGTGAAGAAACAGAAGAAAAGTGCTTTGAAGTGGGTGCGGTGGATTATATAGGAAAGCCATTCGTACCAGTCATTATGCGTCAGAGAATCAAGAGAACATTAGAACTTGAAGATTATAGAAAAAATCTGGAACGTATGGTGGAACAGCAACTGCGTCGAATTACACAGTTGCAGCATGATATTATTATCACAATGGCGAATTTGATTGAAAGTCGTGATGGTACAACGGGTGAACATGTTAAGAGAACGAGTGCTTATGTTGATTTGCTAGTTCAGAAATTAATTGAAGATGGTCAATATCTGGATGTATTAACACCACAATATGTTGATTATATCAAGAAGGCGGCGCCAATGCATGATATTGGAAAGATTACAGTTCCTGATAGAATTCTGCAAAAGCCTGGCAGATTGACGCCAGAGGAATATGAATTAATGCAGCTTCATACGACGGAGGGCGGAAGACTTATTCGGGAGAATATGAGCCGTATTGTAGATGCACAGTTTGTGCGTGTAGCAAGTGATATGGCTTCTTATCATCATGAAAAATGGGCAGGTGGTGGATATCCAAGTAATCTGCAAGGGGAGGATATTCCGCTTTCGGCGCGTATTTTGGCGGTGGCCGATGTATTTGATGCCCTTGTTTCTAAAAGACAGTATAAGGAAGGAATGTCGTTAGAGCAGGCATTTGAGATTATGGGGAAAGACAGAGGTATCAGTTTTGAACCGTTATTATTGGATACTTTTATGCAGATGGAAGAAGAGCTTAGGGCATTAATGGCAGAACTACAAGAAGGTAATTAAACGAAAAAATACGAAATATAGGAAAAGTATAGGAAAATTTATATACTTATGCTAAAATAATTAGAAAATATTATGAATGATGCACATACAAAGGAGGATGTTACATAATGGAGTATAATGAAGAATATTTTGCCAAGAGCGCGAATAAAAAGGCAATGCTTGTATGGATGTTGATTAATATTGTACTTTCAGTGGCATATACGATTGAATTACTCAAAGGACAGCGTACTATGGGATATTTTATTGCGTTTATCTCAATGTGCTGGATTCCTTTTTTTGCAGGAGTGGCTGTGCTGAAAATTGTAGGTATGGGTACTAAAATTTATAAAGACGTTATTGCTGTTGGATATGGCATTTTTTATGCATTTGTTATGTTCACAACCAATTCGGTACTAACCGTTATGTATATTCTGCCGTTAACAAGTATGTTGGTTTTATTTAAGAACCGTAACTATATATTACGATGCTGTGTGGCGAATATGGCTGTTATTATAATATCGGTAATACATAATTATATGGGTGGTATGACAACGCCAAGAAATATTGCTGATTTTGAGATTCAAGTTATTGCTACACTCCTTTGTTATGTAGGATATGTGCTTTCTATCAATCATTTGAATCAGTCAGATGGTGCGATGTTAGGTTCGGTACAGAGCAATTTGGATAAAGTTGTTCTGACAATTGAGCAGGTAAAAACAGCAAGTACAGCAGTCGTAGATGGCGTTACTGTTGTAAGAGAACTTTCAGAAGAAAATAAAGAAGGTGCAACTTCAGTTGTAGCAAGTATGGAAGAACTTTCAGAGAAGAATATGATGTTAAGTGACCGCATTGATTCTTCTATGAATATGACAGAAGATATTGATAGTCAGGTAACACATGTTGCAGAATTGACAAACCGTATTGTCAATATTATTGAGAAATCGGTGACACATGCTACAACAAGTTCTGCAGATTTAGCCAATGTCGTACAGTCAACTAACCAGATGGCAGATTTGTCAGAAGAAGTAGAGAAGATTTTAAGTGATTTCCGTAAACAGTTCGACATGGTAAAACAGGAAACCGGTACAATCGAAAATATTACTTCCCAGACGAACCTGTTGGCGTTAAATGCGTCTATTGAAGCAGCTAGAGCTGGGGAAGCAGGAAAAGGTTTTGCGGTTGTTGCGGATGAAATCAGAAATTTAAGTATGGGAACACAGACTTCTTCTAACAGCATTATGGAAGCATTACAACATCTGGAAGATACTTCTGATAGAATGACAAAATCTATTACAACGATATTGGAATTGATTCATGAGACATTGAATAAGATGCAGACAGTAAATGAAAGCGTAACAATGATTACGGCAGATTCCAAGCAGCTTGGAGAAGAAATCCAGGTAGTAGATAGTGCGATTAAGCAGGTGGAAAGCTCCAACAAGAACATGGTTGATAACATGAAACAAGTAAAAGATATCATGGTAGAAGTAACAGGTAGTGTGGAGAATTCAGAAGAAACAACCAAGACGATGTTAAGCAAATATGCGGAAACTACACGTAATGTTTTGAATATTGAACATGTAGTAGGTCAGTTAATTGAAGAACTTGGTACTGGTGGTTTCATGGGTGTGAAAGATATTGAAGTAGGTATGAAACTATCGGTTTCTGTTTCTGCAAATGTGAATGCAGATGAGTACAAAACAGAGATTATTGGTACGACAGAGAATGGTATTCTTTTGGCACATACCCAAGCTGCAGAAGAGTTCTTTGCAGACCATGATAAGAAACAGAAATATGTGGTACGCGTTATTGTAGACAATGCGATGTATATTTGGGAAGACGTGAAGGTTTCCAAAGAAAAAACAGAAAATACAGCATGCTATAAATTAAATGTTCAAGGCAATCCTAAGGTTGTGAACAGAAGAAAGTATCCACGACTTGCTATGAAAAATGCATGTGAACTGTACTTATTAGCAGACAACCGTGCTTTTGAAGGCAATGTAGTTAATATTAGTGCTGGAGGATTTGCATTTGCATCGACAGCGCAGGAATTTGCAGATGCAGTTGGCAAAAAGGTAGAGATTACGATTCAAGATTTTGAAGTAAAAAATGCTTCTGTATTAAGCGGTATTATCATTCGTTCTACAGATGATAATGGCAGATATATCGTAGGATGCAGAATGCCTGAAGATAATATGGACATTCGTGACTATGTAGAAAAGAAAATCGTGTAACAATATAGAGTTACAATCACCAAAAGCGTAAAACACATGCGTTCTGTCAAAGGGCGTATGTGTTTTTTTATCCAATAAGACGGTTTGTAAAACGTGCCGGCGTATGCTGTTTTTTCATAATTTACTTTCAGTAAAGAGAATAAATTGTTATAATAATGTGAAAGTATTAAAAAATAGGATGATGATACAAAGAGTAATAGGGGAAGCTATGATTAGAGTTTTGATTGTGGATGATGAATATATTATGAGACAGGGACTCAAATATATGATCAATTGGGAACACGAAGGCTATGAAATTGTCGGGGAAGCAACAAATGGTAATGAAGCCTTGAAACTGCTTGACAGGTTACAGCCGCATATCATTATATGTGATATCGTAATGCCATTGTTGGATGGTGTAGACTTTGCGGAGGCTGTACATAAAATGTATCCGCAGATGCAAATTATTATTCTGAGCGGATATGATAATTTTGAATACGTAAAACGTACTTTGATGAGTGGGGTTGTAGACTACATTTTAAAACCAACGCTCAACCAGGAAGAACTGAAGAAAATATTGCGTAAAGCCGTGGAGCGAATTCCGGGGTACAAACTTCATGCAGATGTAGGAATGGTAAGTTATGAAAGAATATTAGAACGTTATCTTCATGGACATGATGTGGATTTGGCGGAATGTGCGCATTATTTTACGCGTGTATGTTTTAGTATCTATGCTGTGAACATTAAGAAAGAATCTGCAGCTGGTAAGGATATGTTTGATGTGCTATATCAGAAAATAGAAAGGGAGCTTGAGAAAATTTCGGATGTGCAGAAAGTTTCCCTGTTGCTACGTGAGGAATTGGTGTGCGTTATTTTCTGTTATGATAGTTTTTATCAAGAAAAATTAGTGCAGGCAGTTAGGGAGATGAATAACCAATTAGTGATGTTATGCGATAGTGTATTTGGTGTATATAGCAGCACGTTTCGCAAACTCGATTTATTAAAAGATGTATATTCACAGGAAATACTAAAGCATGTTGATAAAGCTTTTTATCATGAAGGCAGACATCTTTTGCTACTTGACAAACAGAAGACGGATTTGACACTGAATACGCCGGAAAAATTCGATTTTTACCGCTATAACCAGTTATTGCTTGGAAAGCAGTATCAGGAGGCAGCACGTTTCCTGCTACAGTATAATGTAACAGCATTGGAAGCGCAGATGGATGTCTATGGACTGAAAAATCAGATGAAAAATATGGTTTATCATTTTCTGGATTTATTACAGATTTCTGATGAAGACAAAGATGATTTGCGGTTTCAATTTTTTGGAGAAATAGAACGTGCAATGTATGAGATGGATTACAGAAGGTGCATTAGTCAGATTATGGAGCGGATGCTGGAGTTGTCTGGTAGTGTTAAAATGCAGGGAGATGAGCGTATTACACAGATGTTGGTCTATATCTCGCAGAATTATCAAGAGGATTTAAAATTAGAAGACCTTGCAGAGGAATTTAATTTTAATTATCATTATCTGTCAGCATATTTTAATCAACAGATGAAAGAAGGATTCAGTGATTATCTGAATCGTCTTAGGATAGAAAAAGCATGCCAGTTATTGAAGGAAAGCAGTCTTTCTATTTCGATGATAAGCGGAGAAGTAGGGTATTCAGAACATAGTTATTTTTGCCGTGTTTTCAAAAAAATTGTTGGAAAAACACCATCTGAATACAGAAGGAGCCGTTACTATGAATAAGGGCAGGCAATATATTTTGAATAGCTTTTTCGGACGGATTATACTGATGGTATTACTGGGAATCGGCGTGATTGCAGTAACTGTCAGTGTAGTCGTTCTTGTAATGTCCAAAAATGTATTTACTGAAAACTACGGAAAATCCCAGGAAAAGGTATTTGGTAGAATAGAAGACGAATTAAATGATTTTCACGGAAGCTTACAGGAAGTGATTCATGCAATCGATTCCAGTTGGGCTTTCCGTTTGTATTTTAGCGGAGAAAACAACTTGGATAATATACAGAATTTCCAGAATATCTATCAGATGGAAAAGGACTTGGAACAGAGTAAAACGTTGGATATGGAACGTTTGAATATTCTTGTTGTAGGAATGAATGGCAATCATTATCTGGCAAGAACAGAGACAATTTCCATGATGGATGAGGAGATTCTGGCAAGTAATGCGGTACAGCTGGCGATGGCGGAGCCAGAACGTATGCATTATACATTTTCCCACGGTGCTTATACGGCGACTGCGCAGGATACTGATGTCATCATTGTATCAAAAGCACTTTTTTATCAGGAGAGTAAAGAAGTGTATGCGGTTGTGTTGGTGACACTGACGATGGAAGATATGAAACAGTATTATGATTATTTTGTGACTGATAATACATCCTTTTATCTCGTTGATGCAGATGGCATTGTAATGTGTTCTAATGAAGAAGACAAAATTGGGAACATATTGGAGGAAGAATGGTATAAGCAGGCAATTGAGTCGGAAGTTGATAGATTTGTTACAAGCGGACAGGGCAAGCATTATACGGTAATGAAACGAGAATTGTCTTATCTTGGATGCGAACTGTATGGTGTTATTGATAACAATAAAGCATTAGATCGTCTGTATAATATGCCATTATTGATTACCATATGTGCAGTGATTGGTATTCTGATTTTGATTGTATGTCTTATTTTTACACAGCAGACAATCCGCCCATTATCGCAATTGGTGCAGAAAATGTCTAAAATACGGGAAGGTAATTTTGCGGAATATATGCCGATAGAAGGGACGCAGGAAGTACAAGAACTTGCAACTACCTATAACTATATGTTGGAAGACATACAAAGATATATTGAGCAGTTGATTGAAACGCAAAAGGAACAACGTAAATCAGAAATCAAAGCATTGCAAATGCAGATAAATCCTCATTATATTTACAATACACTTGCCAGCATCAAGTGGCTTGTATACCAGAATGATTCTGAAAAAACAATTCAGACAATTGACGCATTTATTAAGTTGCTTCGGAATACCATCAGCAATATGGATGAATTTATTACCATTGAACAGGAATTAAAAAACCTCGAAAATTATATCTTCATCAATCATACCAGATATGGGGAAGCAATTAAGGTGGAGTATTATGTATCGCATAACTGTTATGGTTGCTTGATTCCGAAATTGATTTTGCAGCCATTTATTGAAAATGCCTTTTTTCATGCGTTTCCTTCTGGCAGGACGGGGACCATACAGATTTTCATGAAACAAAAGGGACGGGATTTGGAAATCAGAATTGTGGATGATGGTGTTGGTATGAATCAGGTAGAAGCACAGCAAGCGCTTTATGATGCAACCCAAAAAGAGCATTTTTCAGGCATTGGCATTCACAATGTACAGGATAGATTGAAATTGTTATATGGTGAGTCTTATGGTATCCAGATAGAAAGTGTCAAAGAACAGGGAACGACGATTACAGTACGTCTTCCGGTAAAGAGACAGAAAACAGAGGAGGGAAAAGATGAAAATTAAGAAATATGTATTGCTCATGTTGTGTATTGCCCTGTTATCTGTAAGTGTTGTGGGATGCACAGGGGCGACAGAGAAAGTAACAGAAGTTGATAATAACAAAATTGTTATATGGACATGGGATGATACATTTAATGTCAAAGCAGCCAGAATGGCGGCGGTAGAATATCAGAAAGTACATCCAGATGTTCAAATTGTTGTAGAGCCAAAGGAACGAGAAGAGATTCTGGCAGATACTAAAAATATTCTTTCTGCACGAGTATATAGCAAACTTCCGGATATTATTATGAGTGAAGACTATGATGTACAGGAAGTGCTTTCTGTGTACGAGAATGAATTTGTGGATTTGACTGATCAGGTATGCTATGACAAATTTGCGGACTATAAGAATCAACTTTGTTCAAAAGATGAACGAATGTATGGAATCCCTTTTGATAGTGGTACGGCAGCTCTTTTCTATAGGATAGATATTCTTAATCAGGCAGGATATAGTGAAGAGGATATGCAGAATCTGACATGGGAGCGTTACATAGAAATTGGACGTGACGTATATAGAAAAACAGGGATTCCGATGCTAACATTAGATCCTACGGACTTTCCATTGATCCGAATTATTATGCAAAGCTGTGGGCAGTGGTATGTGGATAAGGAAAATGGACAGGTGGAAATCCAAAATAATGAAGCATTAAAGCAGGCACTGGAAGTATATAGGGAACTTTTAGAAACAGATGTCGGTGTGAGCGTAAATGGATGGAATGAGTTCATTTCATCTTTTCAGAATGGAGAGGTTGCAACTGTAATAAGTGGCAGTTGGATTATTTCTAGTATCAAAGCAAGTAAAGAACAGGCAGGACTATGGAGAGTTGCGCCGATTCCGATTATGAAACAAAATGCGAATGCGGTTGGAGCATCCAATGTTGGGGGAAGCTCGTGGTATGTACTAAAAAATTCATCCTGTAGTCAGGAAGCAACCCAATTTTTGGTGTCCATGTTTAGTGAAAATGATGATTTTATAGATAGTCTGATTTCGGAAATTGGAATTATTCCCGCTGTCAAAAACCCAACGGTATTTCAAAATTATGAAGCCAAAGAAGCTTTTTTTGGAGAACAGCAGGTAACAAAATTGTTAACTGGACTTGCGGATGAGATTCCGGCAGTAAACTATGGAAGTAATACGTATGAAATAGAAGATATTTTAGAAGATGAATTTCAACATGTGCTTGTGGATGGTGATGTGGAAGAATGTTTGAAACGTGTACAGATGAAGGCAGAAGCTGTAGTAAGTGAAAAAAGTACAAGGAAATTAAAAAAATCCAAATTATAGAAATAAATCTTAAAATTTTGAAAATTTGTACAAACATAATTCTATCGAACAGAAAGCTAGAATGATAAAATTTTAATGTAAGAATTATTCAATAATGGGAGGTAACTATGAAGAGAAAATTACTTGCATTACTTATGACAGTGGCAATGGTAGTGTCACTGGCAGCTTGTGGCTCATCAGAAGAAGCTGCAACAACAGATGAAGCAGCAACAACTGAAGAGGCTGCAACAACAGAAGAAGCAACAACAGAAGAAGCAACAACAGACGCAACAGCAGAAGGCGAAGTACAGACATTAACTGTATGGTGCTGGGACTCCTTCAACGTAGATGCTATGAAAACAGCAGGCGCTATGTATGAAGCACAGAATCCAAACGTTAAAGTTGAAGTAGTAGAAACTGTATCAAGTGATATCCAGACATTAGTACAGACATATGCAATGAGTGGTGAACTTGATGCGCTTCCAGATATCTTCTTAATGGATGACCAGGTATTTGCAAAATATTTACAGAACTATCCAGAAGTATTTTCTGATTTAACAGATTCTGGAATTGCTTTCTCAGATTTCGCAGCATCTAAAGTTGCAAACTCTGTAAGAGATGGCAGAAACTATGGTGTTCCATATGATAGCAATACAGTAATCGCTTGCTACCGTACAGATTACTTAGAGCAGGCTGGTTACACAATTGCAGATTTAACAGATATTACATGGAATGAGTTCATTACAATTGGTGAAGATGTTTTAGCTAAAACAGGTATGCCAATGTTAACAAACGTACAGGGTGAGCCAGACCTTCTTAATATGATTTTACAGTCAGCAGGTATTTCTGTATTTGATACAAATGGAAATATTGCACTTGTAGACAACGAAGGTTTAAAAGAAGCTATGAATGTATATATTCAGCTTGTTGAAAAAGGAATTCTTCAGGAACAGACAGACTGGTCAGGTTACCAGGGTTCTATCAATAACGGTACTGTAGTAGGTACAATTAATGGTTCTTGGATTTGTGCAACAATCATGTCAACAGACCAGGCTGAACAGGCTGGTAACTGGGCTGTAACAAATATGCCTAAGTTAAATGAATGGGAAGGCGCTACAAACTACTCCGCACAGGGTGGATCTACATGGGCAGTTTCTTCCAGCACAGATAGCTATGACGCAGCAGTAGATTTCTTTGCAAAAACATGGGCAGGAAGCACAGAATTCTATGACAGCATTTTAACAGATTTAGGTGCTATCGCTACATATCTTCCAGCAGCAGGAAGTGATGCTTACAATCAGACATCTGATTACTTCGGAGGAGAAGCAATCTACTCCAAGATCGTTTCCTACGGTGGACAGATTCCTACAATCAACAAAGGAATCTATTGGTCAGAAGAAAAAGAAGCTCTTGGTGTAGCTCTTGCTAACGTATTAGGTGGATCTTCTGATTTAGACAGCGCAATCGCAGAAGCACAGTCTACAGTAGAATTTAATATCGGACAATAGGATTGACATAATCGTATCCGAAGGATTTCCGTATGGGCAATCCTTCGGATATTTGTATGTAGAGAAGAATATAGAAAGGAAAGAGAAATATGCATTCCAAAAGAAATTCACTTACGGTTAATCAGAAACATAATCTTACGGGCTGGATTTTCCTCCTTCCTGCAGCATTGCTCATTTTTGCTATGAATTTTTATCCAATGCTTCAGGCGTTGTTTTTGTCCTTCCAATCGGGAATTGGCAATAAACTTTCATGGGGTGGACTAAGCAACTACGCAAGATTGCTGGAAGATAAAGTATTCTGGACATCACTGATTAATAACTTTTTCTATTTATTAATTCAGGTACCAGTTATGCTGATTTTAGCACTGATACTTGCCTCCTTATTAAATAAAAAAGATTTAAAATTTAAAGGTTTATTCCGTACAGCAATTTTCTTGCCATGCTGTACAGCACTCGTTTCTTATTCCATCATTTTCAAAACATTGTTTGCTTATGATGGTTATATTAATACAATTTTATTGAATCTTGGTCTGATTAGTTCCCGTATTAACTGGTTGGGTCAGGTAGAAACAGCGAAAATTATTATCATTATTGCGTTAATTTGGCGTTGGACAGGATACAATATGGTATTCTATCTGGCAGGATTACAGAATATTGATGAATCATTATATGAAGCAGCACGTATTGATGGCGCAGGACCAATCAAGGCGTTCTTTAAAATAACAGTACCATTGTTAAGACCAACAATTCTGTTAACAACGATTATGTCTATTAATGGTACATTGCAGTTATTCGATGAGTCGGTTAACTTAACTGGTGGTGGACCTGCGAACTCTACATTAACAATGTCGCATTACATATATAAGGTATCCTTCGAGTATAATCCACAGTTTGGTTATGCAGCAGCAATGTCTTATGTAATCTTTATACTTGTGGCGCTGTTGTCATTTATTCAGATGAAAGTGGGGGATAAGCGATGAGAAAACTGAAAAATTTTGGTACATATGCGTTTTTGACAATCGTATCCTTTATTTCGATATTCCCGTTATACTGGATGATTGCAGCATCTACAAATAATAGTACAGATATTTTAGGTGGTAGATTATTGCCAGGTTCACATTTGGTAACCAATTTAACGAATCTGTTGTCACAGCAAAATGTAGGAAGAGCATTTGGTAACTCACTTTTTTATTCTTGTATTTTGAGTATTCTTTCTTTGTTAGTTTGTTCGATAGCAGGATATGGATTTGAGATTTATCATAACAAGGCAAAAGATACATTAATGTCAATCTTATTGCTTGCGATGATGGTACCGTTTGCAGCTACTTTAATTCCATTATTTAAGTTGTTTACAGGTTTACATCTGCAAAGTACATGGATTGCTTATGTATTGCCAACAATATCTACTCCATTTTTGATTATGCTTTTCCGTCAGAGCGCCCGCTCTTTCCCAACAGAAATTATTGAAGCAGCTCGCATTGATGGCTTGAGCGAATTGAAAATTTTTGTTACAATATTTATACCAACTATGAAATCGACATATGCGGCAGCAATGACCGTAACCTTTATGAATGCATGGAACAACTATTTGTGGCCGAAGGTTATTATGATGTCAGATACGTCTCAGACAATGCCGATGTTAGTTGCAAATCTATCCGTAGGATATAGTATTGATTACGGTGTATTGATGCTTGGGGTATTAATTTGTTCTTTGCCTACAGGAATTTTATTCCTCATTCTGCAGAAGAGTTTTGCAAATGGTATTGTAGGTGCTGTAAAGGGATAATGTATGAAAAAGGATGAAATTGCACAAAAGCTAAAGAAACGAAAAAATGAGGGGTCTAAAGAAAAACAGAAAATAGATATTAAAATGCTGATAGCAAAAGGTATCGTCTTCTGTAAAAAACAATCAAAAAAACTAAATATAAAAGGGCTAAAGATCAATAAAAAGACTGCACAAGGGCAGGAAACAGGTGAACAGACTAATAAGAATCAACAGTCAGGTGTCCGTATGGAACATGTTACTATTACAGGGAAACTGGTTGGTTCCTATAGTATTCTGATCGCTTGTATTCTGGCAGTTGGTCTGACGGCATATGCGGTTGCATCTAATGCATTAATAGATAGTTACAAAAATGCAACAAAACAATCGCTTGATATGTTGGGTGAGTATATTGAATACGGTTTTGAAAATGTGAATTCAGAAGCGGTCGTTTATCTTGTAGATGAGGAAATGATGCTCTATGTTGCAGGTAAAATGGATAAAGGAGAACAGCTTAGCTATTTTAATAAGCAAAAAACCAATTTGCTGAACAAGGCAACTGTCGATTTATTTATTGGTAATATATCATTCCTTTCTGATGATGCGCCTGCTCTTACGACAGCAAAACAGTCGATAGACAAAGGGTATAGTTTTTATACTGCGACTGAGCAGGGAACGACATTTATGGAAGATCAGACGAAGTGTTGGTTAGGTGCTTCTTCCGGTCTTGATACACAGATGCAGGTAGATTCTGATAGTTATGCAGTTCGCCTGGTAAAACAGTTTTATAAGAAAAATGCTTTGTTAATCATTGATATTGATAAACAGGCAATTGTTGATAGCTTAAACAGAATCCAACCTGGAGAAGGCAGTGGTCTTGTTTTCATTACACCAGACGGTAGAGAGCTGCATCAGGATGGAAGCAGAGAAAGCCTTGTGACAGGAACAGAGTTTTATGCAAACGCTATGGCATCAGAGGAAGTACAGGGTGTTGTGGAAGATGTGGAATATCAGGGTAAAAAATCCTTATTCCTATATCGTAAAATTGGGGATACTGGCTGTATAGTATGTGCGCTGATTCCAAATGCAATTGTAACAGCACAGGTGTCCAAGATACGATGGGTTGTTATCGGTGGTGCTATGATATCATGTCTGCTTGCGATAGCAGTTGCATTTGCAATTTCAGCAGGCATACATAAAACCGTAAGACACATGATTAAAAATATGCGTTTGATTGCACAGGGTAATATGGATGTACGTATGAAACTTGCTGGTAAGAGTGAGTTCGCACAGATTTCAGAGCAGATGAATAAGATGTTAGATAGTATGACATCACTTCTGGCAGGTGTGAAGAAGGTCAGCTTGAAAGTTGCAGATTCTGCTGGTAATGTAAATAGTTCATCTTCGGCAATCAAGGAATCTACAATATATATTTCAAATGCAATGAATGATATTGAAAATGGCTTATCCAGTCAGGCGGATGACACAATTTCATGTTGTGGACAGTTAGATGGACTTGCAGGATCAATTGGTGAAGTAGCGGAACGCTCAGAAGATATCCGTGAAATTGCAGGTAATACAGAAGTTTACATCGAAAATAGTAGAAGTGCAATTAATAGTCTGAAAGAAAAAGCGGAAGAAACATCACAGATTACATATGATATTATCGGTGCAATTGAGAATCTGCGAATGAAATCAAGTAAAATTGATCAGATTATTCAGACTGTATATGATATTGCGGATGAAACAAGTCTGTTGTCCTTAAATGCTTCTATTGAGGCAGCCAGAGCGGGAGCACAAGGAAAAGGCTTCCAGGTTATTGCAGAAGAAATTCGTAAACTTGCTGATCAGTCTATGACAGCAACCAAAGAGATTGGAACAATTGTTAGTGATATTTCCAGCACAACAGTGCAGGCTGTAGAGACTGCTGGCAAAGCGGGCGAGACAATTAATCGTCAGGAAGAAGCTGTAGATAGTGCGCTTCTGGCATTTACTAACATGGTAGAACAATTGGGACAGTTAATGGAAAAAGTATCTTCTATTACGCAAAGCGCAGTGGCTATGGGTGGACAGAAGGAAGAGGCACTCAGAAATATGGAAAGTATTTCAGAGGTTACACAGTCGGCAGTCGATGCGGTTGTTAGTGTAAATGAAAAAACGGTTCATCAGGAAGCGGAAGTACAAAAATTGGCAGAATTGTCAAAAGAAATGGAAAAACAGGTAAAAGAGTTAGAAGAGTCATTGCAACAGTTTAAACTTGGATAATTACCTAAAATCCAGTTATCATCCATATTTATTATACAAAATTAAGAAAAAGACAGATTTAAAGAAAAAATTTTACTTTTATCTGTCTTTTTTTTGTATTATATATTATAATAATAGGCAATGGGGAAGGATTAGCAAGAGAATGATATAATAAATGAGGAGGTGTCAGCATGAAAATAGGAGATATCCCATTGGATGGGACAGTCCTGTTGAAGTTGCACAGATTAAAACAGACAACGACATTACCTGTGGAAATACAAAAATCCATGCCAATGGTTGTTGTACTGAAACCAATCATTGTGGGGGACAAGATACTAAACGTAGAAGATGCAGAATTGAAAATGGATTTTATATACGAGCGGCAGAATGAGAAACCGCTTGTATGGAAGCATATTTCGTTTGGAACAGTAAGAGTTGAAAATCGTCCACATGTTGTGTTAACGGATAAATCAGATGGAGTTGAATATAATAGAAGAACAACTTTCCGAATGGATATGGATGTAAAAGGTCTTTTAAATGGTAAAGAGAAAGTTGTTGTACATGATCTTAGTAGTACGGGTATTTCGTTCTATGCCCCAGCAATTAATCCAAAAGCAATAGGAGATCCAGTTCTTCTTTCGTTTATGGGTGGATATGAAGAAATCACTGTTGCGGGAGAAATTGTCAGGGTAGTTCCGGTTGATGAGAGGAATATGTATGGCTGTACAATTAAGAGTAATCTCAAGATAGATCAGTTCTTATCAGATGAGCAAAGAAGAAGAGCTTTCAAAAACAGAGGACGATAAAGATTTTGTATTATACGGCATACCGCCTCTACAAGAGAATATGGTAATAAGAAACAAGAAAACCTCTTTGATGGATATGTCCGCAAGGAGGTTTTTGTGAATTTGCAAAGTCTTTGGATATGGAATATATGATATAATAAATTATAATTTCATCTTGGGAAAGGAGTAATTTCATGGCAGGCACATTTCAGTTATTGTATCCACCAGAGTATGACAGGTCGTTAGAAGTTCCGATGAAAGACTTTAAATTTATACATTCGTTGCAAATTGATGACATGATTATTCTTGTAAAAGAAAGTTATCGTGGTTTTAAGGATCTTGCGCTGGAGAATTTTTTTAGCACAGATGAGAAAGTATTAGAATATAGACTGTCTATCGTGCAGGATATGGTGGATAATGAGAAATTGTATCAGGTGTTTTGTGCGGCTATTCCGATGATACATAACATTCATGACCTTCATCGTGCCATGAATAGTGATTTTACAATTGAATCTGCACTCAATTCCATCCGTTATCTTGAGATGTATGAAGAAATTGTGGATTTATTTGCTGAGGGGATGCAGGGGTTTGTGATTTGTTCGGAAGGAATGCAGGCTTTTAGAAAGCAGATATTGGCAATCGCAGAAAGTGAAGAGTATCAGAACTTAAAAACTGAACTTGCTAAAATGGAAGTTCGATTTGGAGATATCAAAAGTGTGACAGTTGGTATCAATCTGGATGAAACACTTCGTGTAAAAGAAGCGGGAGTGATTTCGATTGAAGATAAGCCATTTCGTGCAGGAACAGTTATGGAAAAACTGTTAAAGAAAAATCCCAAAGATACCAATTCTTTAATTTCCCCCTTGTATCCATTAACTAAAGGTTTGCATGGAGAGGAATTGAAATCACTGAATTATGCCGTGAAGTCATCCTTAAATACAATTTTTATGAAATCTTTACGCAGTTTTGAACCACTGATTCAGAAATATTATACGGTGAATACTTCGGTTTTTGTTGCGCTGTTGGATGAGATACGTTTTCTGACTGCAGGAGTAAAATTTATTTTGTCTATGAAAGAACTTGGATTTCCGATGTGCAGACCAGAGATTGCTAGCAAACAAGAGAAAAAATGTGATTTAACATGTGTATACAATCCAATGCTGGTACGTAAGTCTGTTGAGCAGACAATTGTATCCAATTCCTTTTCTTTTGATGAACAGGGAAGGTTTTATCTTGTGACTGGACCAAATCATGGTGGAAAATCTATTTTTGCATATTCAGTTGGCATGGCGCAGGCGCTATTTCAACTGGGATTGTTTGTTCCAGCACAGCATGCAAGAATGAGTCCGGTGACAGGTATTTATACACATTTCCCTTCTTCGGATGAGAATAATTATGGTAAGGGCAGATTGGAAAGTGAATGTGCGCGACTTGGAGATATTATGAAAGAACTGACAGATACAGACATGTTGTTGATGGATGAATCCTTTTCTAGTACAAGTGGGCTGGAAGCTGGTTACATTGCAGCGGAAGTGTTGACGGGGATTGGTGTCATTGGCTGTGGCGGTATCTTTGTAACACATATTCATGATTTGCCTCAACAGATCGAAAGTTATAATGCTCATCCACAGAATAGAGGCAGAATTGATAATCTTGTGGCTCTGATGGAGAATAAGGCGGATGGTACAAGAAGTTATAAAATTGCCAGAACAACGCCTGATGGTCTTAGTTATGCTAAGGATATTGCAAGTCGTTATGGTTTGAATCTGGAAGGCATTTTAGAAGGAAAATAGAGAAGTTTATAGACTTATCCATGATAGATAAGATATAATATAAAGAGTAGGAAAAATAACCCATATGGGAGAAACTGGAGGTATAGAATGAACTATCAGCAGGCGTATGAGAAATTGGAAAAATATGGGCAGTTACAGGTATTAAAATATTTTGAGGAATTGACAGAAGAACAGAAAAATGAGTTGATTACTCAGATTGCAGAAACAGATCTGGATGTCGTGGCAGCATGTGCACATAAAGAGACGTTGAATGTAAAGGGTAAGATTACACCGCTTGCTTCTATGCAGCTAGATGAAATCAATGTAAAAAAGGAAGAGTTTAACAGCAAAGGAATAGAGGCTATCAAAGCAGGTAAAGTTGGTGCAGTTCTTCTTGCAGGTGGAATGGGAACAAGACTAGGCTCGGATGCGCCAAAGGGGGTTTATAATATTGGCGTTACAAGAGACCTTTACATTTTTGAATGTCTCATTAACAACTTAATGGATGTTGTAAAACTGACAGATACATGGATTCATCTGTTTGTTATGACAAGTGATAAGAATAATGATGCAACGATTCAGTTTTTCAAGGAACATAATTACTTTGGATACAAAGAGGAATATGTCACGTTTTTTAAACAGGAAATGGCACCGGCATCTGATTATCAGGGCAAGATTTATTTGGAAGAGAAATGGAAGATGTCTACTTCTCCCAATGGCAATGGCGGCTGGTTTGTGTCAATGAAACGTTGCGGTGCATTGGATATTGTGCATAAAGCGGGTATTGAGTGGTTGAATGTATTCGCTGTAGATAATGTACTTCAAAAAATTGCAGACCCTGTATTTGTAGGTGCCACGTTAGAATCTGGCTGTGCGGTGGGTGCAAAAGTAGTCAAGAAAAACGCACCGGATGAAAAAGTGGGTGTTGTGTGCTTAGAGGATGGTAAGCCATCTATTGTGGAGTATTATGAGCTGACAGATGAACTGATGAATGCCAAAGATGCTGCAGGCAATCCGGCATATTATTTTGGGGTTATACTCAATTATCTGTTCCGTGTAACAGATTTGGAAGAGATTTTGGAAAGAGAGTTGCCACTTCATATTGTTGAAAAGAAGATACCATATTTGAATGAAGATGGAGAGCTTGTAAAACCAGAAGAGCCAAATGGCTACAAATATGAAGCACTTGTACTCGATTTGATTAAAGAATTAAATACCTGTCTTCCATATGAGGTAGAGAGAAATAAAGAATTTGCACCAATTAAGAATAAAACAGGAATAGATTCAGTGGAATCTGCAAGAGCATTATTGATGGAAAATGGCGTTATATTGTAAGATTTTGTATTCATATGTTGTTAGAAACTGGACATATAACATTATGACAAGTTCCTGCAACATTGAAATATTGCTTTTTAGCATGTGTACAAGGTAAAATAAGTCAAAATGACAAGGAGGTATTCGTATTATGGCTATTTTAGTAACAGGGGGCGCTGGCTACATTGGAAGCCACACAGTAGTAGAATTACAGGAAGCAGGATATGACGTAGTTGTTATTGACAATCTTGCAAACTCAAGTGAGAAATCATTAGAGAGAGTAGAAAAAATTACAGGCAAACCAGTGAAATTCTATAAAGCAGATATTTTAGACAGAGATGCACTGGAAGAAATTTTTGCAAAAGAAGACATCACAGCATGTATTAACTTTGCAGGGTTAAAAGCAGTAGGGGAATCTGTTGCAAAACCTTGGGAATATTACAACAACAACATTGCGGGAACATTAGTACTTGTTGATGTTATGAGAAAACATAACTGCAAAAATATCATTTTCTCATCTTCTGCAACAGTATATGGTGATCCAGCTATGATTCCTATTACAGAAGAATGTCCAAAAGGACAGTGTACAAATCCATATGGTTGGACAAAATCTATGTTAGAGCAGATTTTAAGTGATATGCAGAAAGCAGATCCAGAATGGAATGTTATCTTACTGCGTTACTTCAACCCAATCGGTGCACATCAGAGTGGAACAATCGGCGAAAATCCAAATGGTATTCCAAACAACTTAATGCCATACATTACACAGGTTGCAGTTGGCAAGTTAAAAGAACTTGGTGTATTTGGTGATGACTATGACACACCAGATGGAACAGGTGTAAGAGATTACATCCACGTAGTAGACTTAGCAAAAGGTCATGTAAAAGCATTGAAGAAAGTAGAAGAAAATGCAGGTCTTTGCATCTATAATTTAGGTACAGGTACAGGCTATAGTGTACTTGATATTGTTAAAAACTTTGAAGCAGCAACAGGTGTTAAGATTCCATACGTTATTAAAGATAGAAGACCTGGGGATATTGCAACATGCTATTCTGATGCAACAAAAGCAAAAGAAGAACTCGGTTGGGAAGCAGAATATGGTATCAAAGAAATGTGTGCTGATTCCTGGAGATGGCAGAGCAACAATCCAAATGGTTATGATGAATAATTATTTATAAATTGAGAGAAGAGAAAAGTTAAAGTATTCATAACAAAAGGCTGTGGCTTTTGATGTATGCCTTATCAGATGGAAAATAAAAAAATTCGTATTTTCATCTGATAAGGGTATATCAAAAAGTCACAGCCTATTTTTCTAGATAATTTAAAAATTGAATCATGTTGTCAACGCGGTTTGAAGTACAGATGGCAGCAATGACAGGGTTTGCATTTTCATAATCATATGCCTGTGTTGCGATAAGTCTTGGGAAGGCCTCGCCTTTGATGCCGACAGGTGCTAAGTCAGAAGATTCGGGGTCTGTCTTGGCATAAATCAGATAATCGTTTTGTTCGTATTCTTGTAACATATCTGCTGGAAGAATATCACGCAAGTCATGAAACATAAATTGCTCTGCATAATAGTCGATTACGGTGTCGTTGGCAATGAGAAAATCGACAGTGCCAGACTGCGCCATTACTAAAAGCTTTTGCATAGAAGCTACTGTACTATCGTCAGTGCTGTTAATTGTGTAGGTAAGATTGCCCTCTAGAAAGGCATTTACCTTGTCAGGATTATAACCACTTTCTACTAAGAACTCGTCCATCATAGCTTCCATATCACCAGTAGGATAACCATTAAACATAAGAGTATAGATGATGCAGTCTTTTTGTCCTTCAATAAAATCAGATATAAAAACAGATAAAACAAATACAGTGACAATTGCAACAATTGTGTGTACCTTGTAGTAATCCCAGAAGTAACTAAGTCTGGATTTAAAATCCCGTTGTTTTACTTTTTCTTGTTGTTCTTTTATTTCGTCCATAACTGGCATAGGAACGCCTCCTTGTATATAAATATGCTTTTCTTATTTTATACGATTGTTTGAAGGTGTGTCAATGAATGGCACATAAAGCACAATAAAATTTTTATAAATTTTAAATAATTTTATAGATTCTTTAAAGGAAGTTTATACCTAATCTCTGTACAAGCAAGGGGGAATTATGTTAAAATATGAAGTGATTCGCAGTAAATAAAACGATTTATTATGGAGGGAACAGATGGACAAAAGAGAAAAACAACCGTTTGTAGCAGAGATAGCACAGAATGCACTGGCAATTAAATCATACACAGCTATTTGTGTGATTTTGGAAGTGGCATATTTTATTGAGTTATTAAAGGGAAATAGGACGATTGGATATATTAGTGTATTCTCTTTGGTAACTTTGGTTCCGTTAATATTATGCTATATTTTTTATTTCAAAGATAAAACGACAAAGACAATAAAATATTGTTTTTCTATAGGATATAGTATACTGTATACATTTGTCATGTTTACTGGAAGTACAATGCTTACATTTACATACATTTTGTTATTGATGGTATTGCTTGTTATCTTCTTCGATACTAAACTTTCCTTAACCATCAGTGCATGGGCAATAGGGGTAAATGTGGCTTCTATTGTGGTGTCAATTGTGAATGGCAGCATGACAAAGGAAGCACTTGTAAATGCAGAGATTCAGATGGCAGTTATGATTCTGCTTTCAATATTTGTTATTTGCTCAGCACGTCTTATTGTTAAGATGAACAATCATAAGTTGGAAGAAATTGCTGCGGAAAAAGAACAAATAGCAGCATTATTGCAGAAAACAGCAGAGATTTCTAAAAATCTTGCAAAATACAGCGAAACAATACATGAAAATGTTAGTATTTTAGAAGGAACAATAACAGATACCAATGGTGCAATGCAGGGTGTTTCTGGTGGTGCAGAAGAAGTTGCACAGTCTGTGCAAATGCAGTTAGAGAAAACAGAAACAATTCAGGCACATATTGATAATCTCGAAACAGCAACACAGCATATCGCAACTAACATTGCCAATGCGGAAGAGGTGATTCAGAAGAGTCAGGATAATATGAATCAGATGATTAAGCAGGTAGAACTTTCTGAAAATGCCGGTAATGAAGTAAGCAGAGAAATTGAAGCTCTGAATAAGAATACGGAACAGATGCAGATGATTATTGAGACAATCAATAGTATTGCATCACAGACAAGTCTGCTTGCGTTAAATGCAAGTATTGAGGCAGCAAGAGCTGGTGAAGCGGGCAAAGGATTTGCTGTTGTAGCAACTGAGATCTCTAATCTTGCTAATCAGACAAGTACAGCAACTGTTGATATTAGTGGATTGATTACGAATATTAATGCATCTTTACAGGAAGTAGTAACTTCTATTTATCGACTGATTGAGAGCAATAAGGAACAGAATACATACGCAGATGAAACTGCAAAGAGCTTTGATGCGATTGGTGCTAATGTAGCAGGCATCTTAGGACAGTCAGAAACACTTGTAAAAGTGGTTACAGATATCGCAGAAGCTAATGCGGGTATTATGAGCGGAATTCAGAATATTTCAGCAGTTACAGAGGAAGTGTCTGCACATGCTGAAGATACATTGGAAAACAGCCAGAAGGGTAAAGAGATGGTTGAAAAGGTATTTGAACTTGCTGATGATATGAATGGTGTAGCAGCAGAACTCAGCATGTCATAATCAATATGAGTATAAGAAAAGAGGAACAAACATGAGTGAAGGTTATGTAGAATGGTTAGTGAAGAAGCCGATGTCTGTCGGAGCAAAAGTACTGAAAGGTGTCCTAATTGCTGTAACAGTCGGATTTGTACTGATTGCTATGCTGGGCTCTCTAGTTGCAATGCTTCTTGCAATTGCTTGTGGTGTTGGTGCCTATTTTGTAGGAATCTATATGGATATAGAGTTTGAGTATCTGTATCTGGATAAAGAACTTACCATTGACAAGGTTTTTGCAAAAACAAAGAGAAAAACAGCGGCTGTATTTGATATTAACAGTATGGAGATGTTAGCACCACTAAATTCATGGCATCTGGATGCATACAAAAACAGAGACATGAAGGTGGTTGATTATAGTAGTGGTGTGGCTCAGCAGCCAGAACAACGCTATGTTATGATTCATGATAATCAAAAAGTAATACTGGAACCGAATATGGCAATTGTAAAAGCAATTCAGACAATCGCACCGAGAAAAGTATTTACTGATTGACATGTTTTTATAATTCTGATAAACTTCATTAAATATACAGAAAATTTACGAAATATATAAGAGAATGAGCAGGAGGAGACAAGATGGGTCAGATAATTGGTGAAGGAATTACATTTGATGACGTATTATTGGTACCAAGTTATTCACAGGTAATACCAAATCAGGTAGATTTGACAACCTGGCTTACAAAAAAAATTAAGTTAAACATTCCGATGATGAGTGCGGGTATGGATACTGTTACAGAGCACCGCATGGCAATCGCAATGGCAAGACAGGGCGGCATTGGTATTATCCACAAAAATATGTCTATTGAAGCACAGGCAGAAGAGGTAGATAAAGTAAAACGTTCAGAGAATGGTGTTATTACAGATCCATTTTCATTAACTCCAGACCATACATGAGCAGATGCAGATCGTCTGATGGGTAAATTTAGAATTTCAGGTGTGCCGATTACAGAAGGTAAGAAGCTTGTAGGTATTATTACAAACCGTGACTTAAAATTTGAAACGGACTTTACGAAAAAAATCAGTGAGTCTATGACATCCGAAGGACTGATTACTGCAAAAGAAGGCATCACATTAGAGGAAGCAAAGCAGATTCTTGCCAAAGCTAGAAAAGAGAAACTTCCTATTGTAGATGATGATTTTAATTTAAAAGGGTTAATTACAATCAAAGACATTGAGAAAACAATTAAATACCCACTAGCTGCCAAAGATTCCCAGGGAAGATTATTGTGCGGAGCAGCAGTTGGTATTACTGCAAACGTACTCGATAGAGTAAAAGCACTTGTAGAGGCGAAGGTAGATGTTATTGTTCTTGACTCTGCACACGGACATTCAGAAAACGTGTTAAGATGTGTGAGAATGATTAAAGAAAATTATCCTGATGTACAAGTTATTGCAGGTAACGTAGCAACAGGAGAAGGTACAAGAGACTTAATCGAAGCTGGTGCAGATGCTGTTAAAGTTGGTATTGGACCAGGATCTATTTGTACAACTCGTGTTGTTGCAGGTATTGGTGTTCCGCAGATTACAGCAATTATGGATGCTTATGCAGTTGCAAAAGAGTATGGTGTTCCGATTATTGCAGATGGTGGTATCAAATACTCAGGTGATATGACAAAAGCTATCGCAGCAGGCGGTAACGTATGTATGATGGGTAGCATTTTTGCAGGATGTGACGAAAGCCCAGGAACATTTGAATTATTCCAGGGAAGAAAATATAAAGTATACAGAGGTATGGGATCTATTGCGGCAATGGAAAACGGAAGCAAAGACAGATATTTCCAGGCAGATGCAAAGAAACTTGTACCAGAAGGCGTAGAAGGTCGTGTTGCTTATAAAGGAACCGTAGAAGATACCGTATTCCAGTTGATGGGTGGTCTTCGTTCTGGTATGGGATATTGCGGAACCGCAACAATTGATGAACTGAAAGAAAAGGGTAGATTTGTAAAAATTTCTGCAGCATCCTTAAAGGAAAGTCATCCACATGATATCCATATCACAAAAGAAGCGCCTAACTACAGCGTAGATGAATAAAAGAGAACTATAAAAGAGTTTGTTGCATATAATAAGCATCTCAGAATGTATGATAATACTTTCTGAGATGCTATTTTTGTTGAATGAGACAGCTCGTGAATTGTACTGTCGTTTCGTCTAATAAGACGGCACGAAAAACGTGCCGGTGTTTGGTATTGTATTATACCAGATAGCGGTACATAAATATGAAGTGGCAGATGCTTCCGGCCATAACGAATAAATGAAATATTTCATGTGAGCCAAAAGATTTATGTTTGGAATTAAAGAGTGGAAGTTTTAAAGCATAAATTACACCGCCGGCTGTATAAATCAATCCTCCTGCAAGCAACCATAAGAATGCAGAACGTGGAAGAGAATTCCATAGAGGAACAAATACAAAAATACATACCCAACCCATTGCAATATAGATAACAGAAGAAAACCACTTAGGACAGGTAATCCATAACATTTTGATAATCATACCGAAAATAGCAATTGCCCATACGACAAAAAGTAAGGTGTATCCCATCTGACCATCGAGAATAATGAGGCATACTGGTGTATATGAACCTGCAATCAGTACAAAAATCATCATATGGTCTATTTTGCGAAAAATTTTTAATGCTTTCTCGGAGACATTAACTGAATGATAGGTTGCGCTGGCACCATACAATAAAATCATACTTAACATGAAAATAGACATGGCAGTAAAAGCAATATTGCCTGAAGAAACGGCAGCCTTTACCAACAAAGGCACTGAGGCAAAAACTGCCATCATCATTGCAACAAAATGTGTAATGGCGCTTCCTGGTTCTCTGATTGTAATTTGCATAATATAACCTCCTTGGATTATAAAGTATTCTTAAATATTGCACGTAGTAATGAAAACCACATATGATATAAACATATACTACATTTTATTATGCGCGTTGTCAACAAAAATATGCAAAAAAACAGCACACTAGAAAATAGTGTACTGTTGGTTGTAAATAATAAGATAGATCATATGATATAGTATCTTTTAGTCTTCTTCAATGACATGGATTTCTAAATAGTCAAAATCAATGCTTTCTACAAAGCAATCCTGTGTAAAACGTGCTTTAGCGTGTCTTTTGAATTCTGTAATAGTAGCATCCAGCCAAATTGGTTTCCCTAAGTCAAATTCATAGCATATCTGATCGAGAGCGTCAAAAATCTTATGTGTTCTAGTGTCATCGCTGTCATTGCAAATGACGGTGTCGCGGATTAGCCTATTATCTGTTATGATTTTTCCCCATAAACGAAACATAAAAAACTCCTTTAGCCAAAAAATGTAGCATATTTATTCAAATGCGGACATACATATAATAGTATGGGACAAATTATGAAGTAACAATGTATTAATTATACAATAAAAATGAAATTTTTCAAAAAAATTTGTGTAATTACTATATTTTTGTAAATATATGGTATAATAAGAAAAGAAATATAGGACGGAACGAGATGATAATTATGGAATTTCAAGTAGACAAAAATAGTGAAGTGGATAGTTGGAAAGAAGTCATTTTGATATATAATTCTGCCCTTAAAGAAATAGGGACAAAATTAGAAATTTTAAATGATGAATTTCAGCATGTTCATCAATATAATCCGATTGAACACATCAAATCCCGAATTAAATCATCGGAGAGCATTGTAAAAAAATTAAAGAAACATGGATATGAGTCTACAATAGAAAATATGGTGAAATATGTAAATGACATAGCGGGTATTCGTATTATTTGCTCGTTTACCTCGGACATTTATCGCATTGCAGATATGCTGAGAAATCAAAATGACATAAAAGTTCTTTCGGTGAAGGATTATATCCAAAATCCTAAGCCAAGCGGATATAAGAGTTATCATATGCTTGTGACATTACCGATTTTCTTGTCTGACAGAATTGTAGATGCTAAGGTGGAGATTCAGATTCGTACTGTAGCAATGGATTTCTGGGCGAGTCTTGAACATAAGATACGTTATAAATTTGAAGGCTGTGCGCCAGAACATATCACGGCGGAGTTGGTAGAATGTTCCAGAATGGTATCGGAGCTGGACGCAAGAATGATGTCATTAAATGAAGAAATCCAAACGTTGGATAAATAATACATAATATAAGTTTCAATATGAGATAAAAGGGCTGTTGTACCATGTAAAGTACAGCAGCTTTTTCAACCAATAAGACGGCTCGTGAAACGTGCCGACGTTTGGTCTAATAAGACGGCTCGTGAAACGTGCCAGCGTTTGCTGGTGTTGCTTCATAGAAAATTTTATAACATAAAAGTCTCCATAAAATGAGGAGTGCCCAGACACTTCGCAGCGCCCGGGCTATTATGAAAAAATTTATCTATATGTGTAATGAGAAAACATTACTAATATCTTTGTTTGATTTATATATAGTATAGCAATAAAATATGAACAAACTATGAACACAATATGAAGAGAACGTTAAAGTTAACAAAAAAGCAGAAATAAAAGACGAAATATAGTACAAATTATACAAAAACAAATCAGGTTGTAAAAGTGAAGATATAATGTTAGAATAAATTTAATAACCGAGAGGTATGAGATAACAATGAATTATGTACCGTGATTTAACGAATGTTTTAGAGAAGGAGTACATACTTTGGGAGGAAAATGGATGGATAACTTTATGGATAAGTTGGCGCAGAAATTCAATGCGCAGGAGATGATTAAAGCGAATTCTGCAGCAGAGGCGGCAGAGAATAAAAGAATGCAGGAGCAGCTTGCGGCATATGAGGAATGTCTTAAAGAAATGCGCAGTCTGAATCTGACCAATGTAGAGATGAGCGAAAAACTGAATGACCTTATCGATGAAGTCAGTGAAAAAATAGAGGCAATTGTGTTACCGGAACAGGATAATGAGAATGAAGAAACCGTTCAGAAACTGACGGATGCCATGAACGCTTTGAAGGAACAGGTTACAGACTATGTACATAAGGAGAATGTGAAAGTATACCGTAATGTACAGGCAGTAGTTGTGGAGGAACTGACAAAGCAGACAGAAACATTACAGGCAGAGAATAAGGCGCTAAAAGAATCTTTGAAAATGACGAATATTGTCACTCTTGCAATAGGTATTCTTGGTACATGTTCCAGTGTTGCACTGTTAGTGATGTATTTGCTTAACATGTTCAAAATTTTATAAAAAGAGTTTATTAGAAAGGTGATTGATATGAGTAAACAAAGTTGGAAACCTGGCAATATGCTGTATCCATTGCCTGTTGTACTCGTTAGTGTTGCGGATAAAGCGGGCAGACAAAATGTATTTACTGTTGCATGGGCAGGGACTATTTGCAGTGATCCACCAATGGTGTCTATCTCTGTCAGACCAGAACGTTATTCCTACGATATGATTCAGGAGACGGGAGAATTTGTAATTAACCTTACGACAGAAGCGTTGGCTTATGCAACGGATTACTGTGGTGTAAAAAGTGGCAGAAATGTAGACAAGTTCAAAGAAATGAATCTTACACCGCTTCCAGCAGAAAAGGTAAAAGCACCATTGATTGCTGAGAGTCCAGTGAATATTGAATGTAAGGTTGTTGAGAGAAAAGATTTGGGGGTTCATCATATGTTTTTGGCAGAGGTAGTTGCAGTTCATGCTGATGAAGCATATATGGATGAGAACCAGAAATTTGACTTAGCCAAAGCAAAACCAATTGTGTATTCACATGGTACTTACTATACAATGGGAGAACCACTTGGCACATTCGGATATAGTGTAAAGAAAAAATAGTACTTTCAATAAAAAGGGATTGGTTGCAAAATAACAAATACTTTCTATACACCTGATTTTGATGGTCTTTATTACAACCGTCTCGCAAAACTCGTCTTACAGAAAATAGTAGCATATGTACAGGCTAGACTTTTAACCGTTTTGTGCGTTTTCTTAATGAAGCACAGAGACATTAAGTTCTGCCCGAAACTCCTAGAGGCAAAGCCTCTTTTGTAGAGTGCAGAACAATCGAAGATGTCGAATGCTTCATTTAGAAAACGCCAAAAAAGGTTATCGTCTAGCCTGTACATATGCTACTATTTTCTGTAAAACTCAAACAGTGCTTCGACGGTTGCACACCATCAAAATCAGGTGCTAAGAAATACTACCATTTTCCTGAAATGTGCTGACGTTTGGTGTTATGGGGAGGAACCTTGAAGCACTAAAGTAAGTGTTTCGAGGTTAATCTTTTGGGTTAGATAATAGGCTGGCGCGTACTATTGCAGAGTTTCCGTACTTTTGACGAATAGAATCGATGGCGGCATCTAACTTTGTTTGCTTTTGAGAAGAAGCAGTGACTTCGGATACAGATTGCATATCGAATAAATTCATCTGTACGGGTTCGTCTTTTGAGACAAGTTTGGAGGTACGCACGCCAAGCAGACGGATAGGGGTCCCGTCCCAAAGCTCATCAAAAAGGGTGCAGGCTGTTTTGTAAATGATTTCATTGGTATTGGACGCTGTTTTTAGGGTCGTCTGATGAGAAACGCTTTTAAATGTACTGTACTTGATTTCCGTGCTTACCATCCCCGCAGATTGATTAGCAGTGCGAAGTCTGGAGCATACAGTTTCTGAAAGTGACAGAAGAACGCGGAACGCTTCATCTCTTGTAACGGCGTCTTTTGTTAATGTGATAGAGTTTCCAATTCCTTTTAATTCACTTGGTGCATTTTCGATGACCGAGTCATCAATGCCATTTGCATATTCCCACAAAAGTTGTCCATGACTTTTTAAATGAGAGACTATAATGTCGGGATTAGCGCATGCGAGGTCGCCGATGGTCAGTATGCCGAGTTTTTTTAATGCATCTACGCTGGATTTACCACACATATATAAGGAAGAAACAGGGAGCGGCCACATTTTTTTTGCTATTTCATAATCAAATAACGTATGTACCAGATTCGGCTTTTTAAAATCAGAAGCCATTTTGGCAAGCACTTTCTTGTTGGAGATGCCAATGTTGACGGTAAATCCAAATTTTTTGTAAATAGAATCTTTTATTTGTGTGGCAGCCTGTATTGGGCTTTCATAATGAGTGGCAATTGGGGTAAAATCCATAAAACATTCATCGATGCTGACTTTTTCAATGTCAGGACAGATGTGAGATAAATAGTCCATTAAGTTTGCGGAATATTCTTCATACAATGCGTGATTTGGAGATTCTATTGTTAGAAATGGACATTTTTTTAGGGCATTCACAATCGGTTCACCGGTATTGATATGGAATGCTTTGGCAGGAACTGACTTTGCAAGCACCACACCGTGACGACGTTGTATATCACCACCAATAATCGATGGAATCTCACGAAGGTCAATGGTATCGCCTTGTTTTAATTTATATACTGCACTCCAGCTTAGGAATGCAGAATTGACATCAATGTGAAAAAATGTAGTGTCCATGACAACTGCCTTTCATTTTTGTGTAAATTTCACGTTATATTTTACTATCATTATACCCATAGGAACAAGTTCTTTACAACTAAAATAAATACTGATAAAATTATATTATTACATAATTGTTACAGACCGTATTGTAACAATTTTGACAGATCCTGGAAGGGTATGGTTTTTTTATGAAAAAATTAACGAAGCACTATAAAAGGTTGCGTTTGAGTTATATCAATATTACTGTGTTGGCATTTATTGTTAACGCATTCTTTTTGCCATTCTTTATGAAATACGAAAGTACAGGTAATAATATTTTTACAGTGATACTGAATGGAACAGTAGTAGGTCAGATTGAGAATGAAGCTGAAATTGACGAATGTATGAGAGAAGCACGTCTGCGCATTGCTAAACAGTCAGAAGATATGCTGATGTTAGATACAGAACTTAGGACAGAAGGCAGAGAAGTGCTGTTTGGCAAAGTAGATTCTCATAAGAAGATTATTGAGAATATGCATCAGGTACTATTACGAAGTGAGAAACAGACGCTGCATCGTTCCTACACAGTAAAAATTAATGAATTTATGGTAAATCTTGCCAGCGCGGATGAAGTATTACAGATGTTACAGGCAGCAGTAGATAAATATGATACCTCCGGTGAGTACAAGGTAAATTTGGAACTTGATCCAACGAGAGAGTTGAATGTATTGACTGCGAGAGTAGAAAAGCCGGTAGTGGAAGAAGTCGAAAAAACGGATAGACTGCCGGAAGCGGGGCTGGAAGCAGCATTAACTGAAATTTTTCAAGATGCAATTCCAGAAGTAGAGAAAGCATTTGATGATTACAATCTTGGATTAATTAGTCTGGAGTTTGGTGATACAGTAGAGATAGTAGAAGCGTATCTTCCAGAAGATGCACTGACACCATTGGCAGAAGCAACAGAGGTGGTTACGAAGGACCAGGAAAAAAATACAATCTATGAGGTGGTAGCAGGAGATACACTTTCACAGATTTCGGAGAAAACAGAGATTCCGATGGACAAACTAATTGCCATGAATGAGATTCTCGAGGATGAGAATTCCACAATTCGTATTGGAGATGAGCTGATTATTACGATTCCTGAGCCTGAGCTTTCTGTTGTAAGACAGGAAGAAGTCTATTTGGAAGAAGATTATGAAGCAGAAGTTGTGTATGTTCCTAATGATGAATGGTATACGACCAAGCAGGTAACGCTACAAGAGCCATCAGCTGGACATAGGGAAGCAATAGCTGTAATCTCTTATCGTAACAGTACAGAAACTGGGCGAGAGATTATACAAGAAGAAGTGCATATGGAAGCTGTGCCTAAGATTGTAGAGCGGGGAACGATAATTCCGCCAACGTATATCAAACCAATTTCAGGTGGAAGACAGTCCTCGGGATTTGGTAGGAGAAAAGCGCCAACAAAGGGTGCTTCCACATATCATAAAGGGATTGACTGGGCAGTTCCAACTGGTACAGCAGTTGTAGCATCCTCTGGAGGTACGGTTACAAGAGCTGGATGGGGCAGTGGATATGGATATGTTGTCTATATCAGACATTCTGATGGCAGAGAGACACGTTATGCACATCTAAGCAAGGTTTTGGTAAAAGCTGGACAAAGTGTATCGCAGGGACAGAAAATAGCCCTAAGCGGTAATACAGGACGAAGTACAGGACCACATCTTCATTTTGAGATGATAATTAACGGCTCGCATGTAAATCCGCTAAAATATCTGAATTAAATGAGTATTTACAAATAAACGAAATATGATATAATGAGCGTTAGCGAGCAGAAATGGACGAAGTCTATTTAGTGCGAGCGGCGAATGGCGCTTATAACGCAGTTAGAAGATAATGAGCGTTAGCGAGCAGAAATGGACGAAGTCCAGTGCAAGTATAAAATATTGGAATGTTGAGATAGTTTTTGTGTAAAGATAGAGGTACACTATGGAACAATATATAATTAAAGGCGGCAATCCGTTGGTTGGTGAAGTCGAGATAGGTGGAGCTAAAAATGCTGCACTTCCAATTCTTGCAGCAGCAGTTATGACGGATGAAACTGTAATCATAGAAAACATGCCTGATGTACGTGATACCAATGTGTTGATTCAGGCAATGGAGAGCATCGGTGTTATTGTAGAGCGTGTTGATAGACATACTGTTAAGATTAATGCTTCACAGATTCATACGCTCGTAATTGAAGATGATTTTATTAAGAAAATCAGGGCTTCCTATTATTTGTTAGGTGCATTACTTGGTAAATATAAGAGAGCCGAGGTTTCACTGCCAGGTGGCTGTAATATCGGAAGCAGACCGATTGACCAGCATATTAAAGGATTCAAAGCACTTGGCGCGGAAGTGGAAATTTCTCATGGTTTAATTCGTACAGAAGCTAAAAAACTTGTTGCAAATCATATCTACCTTGATGTGGTATCTGTTGGTGCTACTATTAACGTTATGATGGCAGCGGTGATGGCAGAGGGAAAGACAACGATTGAGAATGCTGCAAAAGAGCCGCATGTTGTTGATTTGGCAAACTTTTTAAATAGCATGGGTGCCAATATCAAAGGTGCAGGAACGGATGTAATTCGTATCAAAGGGGTAGAGAAACTGCACAAGACAGAATATGCCATTATTCCTGACCAGATTGAAGCAGGGACATTTATGTTTGCTGCAGCAGTGACAAAGGGTGATGTTACTGTTAAAAATGTAATACCAAAACATTTGGAATCTATTAGTGCGAAGTTACTTGAGATTGGTTGTGAGATTGAAGAATCTGATGATGCAGTCAGAGTTGTGGCTGCAAAACCATTGACACATACACATGTGAAAACATTGCCTTATCCAGGATTTCCAACAGATATGCAGCCACAGATTGCGGTTGCGTTAGGATTATCTCAGGGTACCAGTATTGTTACAGAAAGCATTTTTGAAAATAGATTCAAATATGTAGACGAGCTTACAAGAATGGGTGCTAATATCAAAGTAGAAGGTAATACAGCCATTATTGACGGGGTACCGAAATATACAGGAGCAAGCATTACAGTACCAGACCTTCGTGCAGGTGCAGCACTTGTTATGGCGGCATTGGCAGCGGAAGGGTATTCTACGATGGACGATATTCGTTATATTGAAAGAGGATATGAAGACTTCCCGCAGAAACTGCAAAATCTTGGCGCGCAGATTGCCAAAGTGACAGCAGAAAAAGACATTCAGAAATTCAAGTTAAAAATTGTATAGAAGATAAAGCAAGAGGCAGTGCAATTGCACTGCCTCTTATTAGATTTATAAAATTGCTTCAATTGACAAATCGTGTTCTTTGGCTAAGTCATGGAAGGTTTCTCCAACTTTAACAACAGGACGGGATAAAGCGTTCTGGTTGATGTAAACGACTTCCCCAGTTTCACCGTTGCTTAATTTTACTCTTGTGCGTAAATGTGTATTTACAATATTCTGCAGGAAAGTAAGAATATAAGCTGGTTCATATTTCTGTAATCCTTCGTCTTCAAAAATCTCTATGACATGGAATGGACACATTGGTCCACGATAAATTCTAGGAGCTGTCATGGCTTCATACACATCCGCAATGGCAACAATCTTGGCAAATTTGTCAATTTTGTCTCCTGTTAGAGCATGTGGGTAACCCGAACCATCGCAACGCTCGTGATGCATCAAAGCTGCTTTTGGGACATGTTCATTGATATCCTGTGTTTCTAACATACGATAGCCTTCTAAAGGATGTGTTTTGATTAGAGCAAATTCATCTGCTGTCAATTGTGCAGGCTTTTTGATAATCTCATCTGGAATTTTAATCTTACCAACATCATGTAACAGGCCACACATAGTAGCAAGATTCACGTCTGCTTCTGACATATTCAGCCATTTGGCGAGTACATGACAGACAAGCGCTACATTTAAAGAGTGCGCGTAGGTAGAGTCGTCATATTGTCTCATATTATGTAACATATCAAAAATGTTGTAAGAGCCTTTGGCTGTACCGATAAGTGACAATGTAGAGTCAAGTAGTGTGGATACATCAAGGTCTACATTGCCTTCTGCAAGTTTTTCTAATTTTAAGCGAAGGGAATCTACAGAATGATCAAAGTGAACCTTGAATTCGATATAATTGCGCGAAGAACGCAATTTTTCAAAATAAGATATCTCATCATCAATGGACTTTGAAGAAGCCATCTCATCTTCAACTCTGACACTGAGAATGGAATAAAATTCCAAACGTGTAATCAGGTTGTCGGTTAATTCAATTCCTTTTGTTAAAATTCTTTTGTCATTATAAGTATAAATATCCTCGGCAAGTATCATGCCAGGAAGTAATTCGGATGTTTTTAATTTACGCATAAGTAACCCTCCCGTATATACATAAATTATAAGTTCTAATATTCATAAAGTCAATGCTTTTGGCTAGCTGCCAAGCATTGACTATTGACAAGCATTCGCTTGCAGTGTATTCTATCAATAGATATTACAAATTCCATATTGTGTTTCTCTTATTCAGAGTGGTGGAGATACAAAGGATCTGTGAAGCCACGGCAACCCCTGCGACAGGAAGGTGCCAACCTGAGCGAGTAGTTATCCCGTGGGATAAATCGAACAATAAGAGGATTTGATTATCGTGTTGTCGGGTCCGCTTATGAATTATAAGTGGATTTTTTAATTTATTATTATTATTACAGGAGGAAACGAAAATGGAAAAATTATTATTTACTTCCGAATCCGTAACAGAAGGACATCCAGATAAAATGTGTGATGCTATCTCTGATGCCATTTTGGACGCATTAATGGAAAAAGACCCTATGAGTCGCGTGGCATGTGAAACAGCAAGCTGTACAGGATTCGTATTGGTAACAGGTGAGATTACAACAAATGCATATGTTGATATTCAGAAAATTGTACGTGAAACAGTAAAAGAAATTGGTTACGATAAGTCTGAATATGGTTTTGATGGCAATACATGTGCTGTGTTGACTGCAATTGATGAACAGTCTTCTGATATTGCAATGGGTGTTGATAAAGCATTAGAAGCGAAACAGAATACAATGAGCGATGAAGAAATTGAAGCAATTGGTGCTGGTGACCAGGGTATGATGTTTGGTTATGCAACAGACGAAACAGAAGAGTATATGCCATATCCAATTTCTCTTGCTCACAAATTGGCATTACAGTTAACAAAAGTACGTAAAGATGGTACATTAAAATATTTAAGACCAGACGGTAAGAGCCAGGTGTCAGTTGAATATGATGAAAATGGCAAACCAAAGAGACTGGAAGCAGTTGTTCTTTCTACACAGCATGATGAAGATGTAACACAGAAACAGATTCATGAAGATATTGAGAAATATGTATTTGCTCCAATCCTTCCAAAGGATATGATTGATGCAGATACTAAATTCTTTATCAATCCTACAGGACGTTTCGTGATCGGTGGACCACACGGTGATGCTGGTTTGACAGGACGTAAAATTATCGTTGATACTTATGGCGGATATGCGCGTCATGGCGGTGGTGCTTTCTCTGGTAAAGACTGCACAAAAGTTGACCGTTCAGCAGCATATGCAGCACGTTATGTAGCTAAAAATATTGTAGCTGCAGGACTTGCTTCCAAATGTGAAATCCAGTTATCTTACGCAATCGGTGTTGCACAGCCAACATCTATTATGGTAGATACATTTGGTACAGGTAAATTATCCAATGATGAATTAGTTGGCATTGTTCGTGAGAACTTTGATTTACGTCCAGCAGGCATTATTCAGATGCTTGATTTGAGAAGACCAATCTACAAACAGACAGCAGCTTATGGACATTTTGGACGTAACGACCTTGATTTACCGTGGGAAAAAACAGATAAAGCAGAAGCTTTAAAGAAATATTTATAAGAAGAAATTGCAATAAGACTATGCAGTCGGTTTCTAATAGAACCGACTGTATTTTTTTTGTCACCTGTGATATGATTGTAACAGTTATATATGAGATTATGGATGAAAGAGGAATTGGGACATATGGCATTTGCACACTTGCACGTTCATACAGAATACAGCCTGCTTGATGGCTCTAATAAGATAAAAGAATATGTAAAGCGCGTCAAAGAGCTTGGCATGAATAGTGCTGCGATAACAGACCACGGTGTTATGTATGGTGTTATCGATTTTTATCGTGCAGCAAAGGCAGAAGGGATTAATCCGATTATAGGCTGTGAGGTTTATGTTGCTCCAAATTCCCGTTTTGATAAAGAATTGACAGGTGGCGAGGATCGATATTATCATCTTGTGCTTTTGGCAGAGAATAATACAGGATATGCCAATCTGATGAAGATTGTAAGTAAGGGATTTACAGAAGGATACTATTATAAACCACGTGTAGATATGGAAGTGTTAGAGCAGTATCATGAAGGGATTATTGCACTATCTGCCTGTCTTGCGGGTGAAGTACAGCGCTATATTGCAAAAGGGCTGATAGAAGAAGCCAAAAAAGTAGCGCGTAAATATGAAAATTGTTTTGGAAAAGGCAATTATTTTCTGGAATTGCAGGATCATGGTATTCCAGAACAGAAAACGGTCAATGCGGCACTACTGAATATGAGTAGAGAACTGGATATCCCATTAGTGGCTACCAATGATGTTCATTATACATATGCAGAGGACGAAAAGCCACATGACATATTGCTATGTATCCAGACGGGTAAAAAGTTAGCTGACGAAGATAGAATGCGTTATGAGGGCGGTCAGTATTATGTCAAAAGTGAAACTGAGATGAAAACGCTTTTTCCATACGCATGGGAAGCAGTAGAGAATACGCAAAGAATTGCAGACCGTTGTCATGTGGAGATAGAGTTTGGCGTAACAAAACTGCCAAAATACGAAGTGCCGGAAGGCTATGATTCATGGACGTACTTATGTAAACTATGTGAGGATGGTATGAAGGAACGCTATCCGGAGGATGACGGTACATTACATAAACGTCTGGAATACGAGTTAAGTACGATTAAATCTATGGGGTATGTCGATTATTTCCTGATTGTATGGGATTTTATCAACTATGCCAGAACACAGGATATTATGGTTGGGCCAGGACGAGGTTCGGCTGCGGGCAGTATTGTATCTTATTGTCTGCATATTACCAACATTGATCCGATTAAATATAGTTTGCTCTTTGAGCGATTCCTAAATCCAGAGCGTGTTTCCATGCCCGATATTGATATTGATTTTTGTTTTGAGAGAAGGCAGGAAGTCATTGATTATGTAGGGAAAAAATATGGTGCTGATAAAGTAGTGCAGATTGTTACTTTTGGTACTATGGCGGCAAAGGGTGTTATCAGAGATGTAGGACGAGTGATGGATTTGCCATATGCTTATGTCGATTCTATTGCTAAGATGGTGCCGAATGAACTGAATATTACGATAGAGAAAGCATTGGAGATGAATCCGGAATTCCGTAATCTGTATGAGACAGAAGAACAGGTTCATACATTGATTGATATGTGTAAGCGTTTGGAAGGTCTTCCACGACACACTTCCATGCATGCAGCTGGGGTTGTAATCTGTCAGAAGTCAGCGGATGAATTCGTACCACTTTCCAGAGGTTCTGACGGTTCCATTACAACACAGTTTACGATGACAACGTTAGAAGAACTAGGACTCTTAAAAATGGATTTCCTTGGACTTCGTACTCTGACAGTTATTCAGAATGCGGTTAAGATGATAGAACGTAATACGGGCATTTTGTTAGATATGGATAATATCGATTATAATGATAAAGAAGTGCTTGCAGCCATTGGAACAGGACATACAGATGGTGTGTTCCAGTTAGAAAGTGGCGGAATGAAGAGCTTCATGAAAGAGTTGAAGCCACAGTCTTTAGAGGATATCATTGCAGGGATTTCCTTGTATCGTCCAGGACCGATGGATTTTATTCCCAAATACATCAAAGGAAAGAATAGTAGTGAGGCAATTACGTATTCCTGTCCGCAGTTAGAACCAATCCTGGCACCGACTTATGGGTGTATTGTATATCAGGAGCAGGTTATGCAGATTGTACGAGACCTTGGCGGATATACACTTGGACGAAGCGACCTTGTACGGCGTGCAATGAGTAAGAAGAAACAGGCAGTCATGGAAAAGGAACGTGCGAATTTCGTGCATGGTAATGCAGAAGAGGGCGTTCCGGGATGCGTGGCACTGGGCATAGATGAAAGGGTAGCGGAGCAGATTTATTCTGAGATGATGGATTTTGCAAAATACGCATTTAATAAATCACATGCAGCAGCATATGCTGTAGTCTCTTACCAGACAGCGTATTTAAAATATTACTATCCTGTAGAATTTATGGCCGCACTTTTGACATCGGTGATTGATAATTCCAACAAAGTATCGGAATATATCTTAACGTGCCGCAACATGAACATTGCAATTTTACCGCCGGATATTAATGAAGGAGAAACTGGATTCTCGGTTTCAAATGGCGCTATCCGTTATGCTTTGACAGCGATTAAAGGGGTAGGGCGTCCGGTGATTGAAGGTCTTGTAGAAGAACGAAGAGAGCGTGGCAGATTTACGAATCTAAAGGACTTCATTACGAGAATGATGGAACGGGATCTGAACAAGCGAGTCATTGAAAACTTGATTAAGGCAGGCGCGTTCGATACGTTAGAAGGTACAAGAAGACAGTTGATGAGCGTTTATGTTCAAGTCGTAGATAGTATCCAGCAAAATAAGAAAAATAACATGGCAGGGCAGATGTCATTGTTTGATATTGTATCAGAGGAAGAAAAAGAAAACTTTGATATTAAGCTACCAGATGTAGGAGAATATACGAAAGAATTGCTGCTTTCGTTTGAAAAAGAAGTGCTTGGTATTTATATCAGTGGACATCCATTAGAAGAATATGAGGCTCTTTGGAAAAAACACATTACTGCTACAACGGGAGATTTTCTGTTAGATGAAGAAAGCAATACTGTTAAGGCGGTAGATGGTGCGAGCGTAACCATTGGTGGTATGATAGCAGACAAGAAAATCAAGTATACCAAAAATGATAAAGTGATGGCATTTTTGATGGTAGAGGACTTGGTCGGCAGTGTGGAAGTCATTGTTTTCCCAAAAGATTATGAACGAAATTCTTCTAAACTGATAGAAGATAACAAAGTATTTGTTAAGGGCAGAGTTTCTGTGGAGGAAGACAGAGATGCAAAATTAATCTGCGAGCGCATTATGGCGTTTGATGAGATTCCTAAGAAACTTTGGATTAAATTCACTTCTATGGATGAATACAAAGAAAAAGAAACAGCACTTATGGAACTGCTTCGTTACTCCGACGGGCAGGATAGAGTTGTTATTTATATTGAGAAGACAAAAGAGATGAAAACCTTACCTGCGAACCAAAGTGTACGGGCAGAGCAGGGACTTTTGGAACGCTTGTTTACACTTGTTGGAGAAAGTAATGTAAAAGTAGTATAAAAATATTGAAAACGTTTCAAAAATAGATTAGAATGGAAGAAGTCAGAAGGAGGTAGCAATATGGCCAAAAAGATTGAGACAATCGGCGTTCTTACAAGTGGCGGTGATGCACCTGGAATGAATGCTGCAATTCGTGCAGTAGTAAGAAAAGCACTTGCAAATGGTGTAAAAGTAAAAGGTATTAAAAAAGGCTATCAAGGTCTTTTGAATGAAGAAATTATAGATATGGAAGCGAAAACTGTTTCTGATACAATTCAGCGCGGTGGTACTGTTCTTGGAACAGCCAGATGTTCTGAATTTAAAACAGAAGAAGGACAGTTAAAAGGTGCGGATATTTGTAAAAAGCACGGAATTGATGGTCTGGTTGTTATTGGCGGTGATGGTTCTTATCGCGGCGCACAGGCTTTGGCAAGACATGGTATTAATACCATTGGTATTCCGGGTACAATTGACCTTGATATTGCGTGTACAGAATATACGATTGGATTTGATACTGCCATTAATACAGCAATGCAGGCAATTGATAAGGTAAGAGATACTTCTTCTTCTCATGAGCGCTGCAGTATTATTGAGGTTATGGGTAGAAATGCCGGTTATATTGCACTTTGGTGTGGTGTTGCCAATGGTGCAGAGGATATTCTACTTCCGGAGAAATATGATTATAACGAGCAGCAGATTATCAACAATATCATCAGAAACCGTAAAAAAGGAAAAACACATCATCTTATTATCAATGCGGAAGGTATCGGCCATTCTACATCTATGGCGAGAAGAATTGAAGCGGCAACAGGTATTGAGACAAGAGCTACTATCTTAGGTTACATGCAGCGAGGCGGTAGTCCAACATGTAAAGATAGATTTTATGCGTCTATTATGGGTGCTTACGCAGCAGACATTCTTTGCGAAGGTAAATCAAACCGTGTTGTAGGCTATCAGCATGGTGAGTTTGTTGATTTTGACATTGAGGAAGCGTTGGCAATGGAGAAGAGTATTGATGAATACCAGTTCCTAGTAAGCCGTCTGCTTTCTGTATAAAGAAGATTAAGCATAGGCGATACCCGTACAGGTATCGTCTTTGTTATATAAGCGAGGTCTATATGATAACGAGTACATCAAATGGGCGTGTAAAAACGCTGATACAATGGAATAAAAAGGCAAAAGCGCGCAAGGAAGCAGATATCTTCATTGTGGAAGGCAGTAAGATGTTTATGGAAGCACCAGAAGAGCGGATACAGGAGATTTACATAGCAGAATCTTTTCGGGCGGATGCTGTTGTTGGTGCAAAACTACAGCGCTGCTCTTATGAAGTAGTAACAGATGAAGTGTTTGCCAGAATTTCTGACACGCAGACACCGCAGGGAATTTTATGTGTTGTAAAACAATATCATTATGAATTAGAACAGATTTGCAAGAAAGAAAAACCGCTGTTGTTATTATTAGAGGATATTCAGGACCCAGGCAATCTTGGAACAATGTTTCGTACCGGAGAAGGTGCGGGGATTGATGGTGTGATTATGACAACGGGAACAGCAGATATTTATAATCCAAAGACAATTCGTTCTACAATGGGCTCCATCTATCGTATGCCGTTTTTGTATACAGATAATTTGTTGCAGACGATAAAGGAATTACAGAAGCAAAATATTACAGTATATGCGGCGCATTTGAAAGCAGATGGCTTTTATGACGAGTGCAATTATGACAAAGGCACTGCTTTTTTGATCGGAAATGAAGGCAATGGATTGCGTGATATTACAGCAAAGGCAGCAGATGCATACCTAAAGATTCCGATGAAAGGACAGGTGGAATCGTTAAATGCAGCAATTTCTGCATCAATCTTGATGTATGAAGCAGCAAGACAAAGACGATAAAAGCGGATATTAGAAAATAAGATGCTAGAAGGTACTTTATGTATCATAAAGAATC
>JAFUQM010000024.1 GCA_017472325.1 Lachnospiraceae bacterium | reverse complement strand
CGAGCATAATTACCTGTTAATTTCTTATTGCCTTCATAGTAAGTGAGCATATCTTCAAGTGCTACACTCTGACCTACACTCAGTTTTACTTTGTTGCCAGTTACTTTATCAGCTGATGCTGTGATATGTAATTCTACCCACGCAGTTTCTTGTGTATTTTCATCCGTTACTACCACAATTACTGTACCGACACCGGCAAACTTAACGGCACCTTTTTTGTCTACAGAAGCAAGTTTTGTAGAAACATATTCATACTCATCTTTTTCTGCATTATATTTCGTCTCTGGAACGTATACATAATCACCGCACTCGTCAGAATATTGCCTTTGCGCACTATATACGGCATATGTCAATTTTGGATTTACGTATGTCTGCTGTAAAGTAGCATCTACTAATGGAAGTGGTTGCCAATCATACTCTCCCGGGTCCATTGTCGCATCAAGTTCTTTCGCGTCAAATAAACCATCTACTGACACGGTTGCCTTACCATCAGACAGTTTTGCCTCATAATAATCTGGATAATAATCAGCACGCTCATCTTCATTTCTGTCTACAGGAGTCGCATCACTCATATATGCTCTAAGTGCATCTACCTGTACCTTCGTTGTTGTAAAGCCTTTTGTTGTACCTTCCGCTGAAAGGGTTACGTTATTGCCGTTTTCTGCTTTTCTAACTGCACTCACGTTTCTAACGTATACTGTATAGTCTGTGTTGCTTGAAAGACCATATACAGCTATCTCATAGGTTGTTCTATCAAGCTGACCCTTTTTATTCTTAATGCAAAGGTTATTTTTATCATCCGTATATTCTTTCTCAGGTGAGAAATATTCCGGTGCAGTTGCAAAGATACCCTGCCACTGTCCATTGTTCATCTTAGCAATATTTTCGTCAAATGTTGCTACGCTTACATTCTTACCTTCTAATACATATACTTCTCTACGGTAACCATCTGCTACTGCTGAGTACTGTACATATGCGTAATCATCCAGTGCATTTACCTTCTTAATCTTTGGTGCTGTTACAGGTTTTACTGTAATCTTCACTGTTGCAACTTTCGCACCCTGGATAATCATTTTCTCGCCATCTACAATTTTCACAGGAGCTGCTGTTACAGTAGCAACACCCTCTTTCAGTGCTGTTACGTTACCGAAATCATCTACTGATAAGATTGTATTATCATCTACTGCATAAGAGATGCAGATGATATCATTTTTCTGTACTTTTGCAAGTTTCAGGTCTAATGCCTGTTCTTCTCCAACTGCCATCTGTGTCACTGGAGAATTGAATGCAATACTCTTAGGAGCTACTGCCTCTGCCAGGTTACCCATTAACTCTGCCTTTGTAAAGTCAAATGTAAAGTTTTCAACATATCCATCTTCCCAACGGATTGCGAATTTCTTCTCTTCCTGTGTCGCAGCATCTAAGATAACATAGATACATCCTTCTCCTGTCTTTGCAATGCCACCCTGTGCTTCAATTGCATTCTGATACATTGCAGATGTTGGAATCTCGTCGTCATATTCTGCTGGAACAGCAATTTTAACTTCTAAGAAGTTACCATATACTTTATTGCCGTTTGCATCAATATAATAAGAATATGGAATTGCATTTAATGGTGTAATGCGTTGCTCGAATCCTTCATAGAATGCAATATTGATAGATGCAGAAGCATCTCCATCATATTTTACTTCATTGGTCAGATATTCACTTGTTAAGTGTTCATCTGTTGGTTTTACATTAGAAATACCTCTTACTGTTGTAAAGGATACTTCCTTAAATTCTACTTCATAGTCCTGATAATATGGACCAGCTAATTCATCATTGCCTTTAATTGTATATGTTCTGTCACCTCTTAATACACTATAGTTATCAACAGGTAATTTATCTGCATCATATACTTCAAAGTTTACATAATAATAATTTTCATCTTCACGGTCGTATTGATCATCCGTAAAGGCTCTATATCCCAAATCAAATGTAAAGGCATATTTATCTGCTTCAACAACACCATCACATACAATATTGCGCTGGAAATCATCATTACCGCAAATATCATCTGGTGTTGTTCCTGCTACTACCTCTTCTGTTATCACTGGTGTTACTGTCAGTTTCGCTGGTGTAATTTCCACTGTTGCAATCTGTGTCTCACCAATGGAAGCATAGGATGTAGTACCACCAAAACTTGCATATAACTGGTAAGTTCCTACATGTACAGCTTCTGATAAATAAGCATAATCAAAGCTGTCATTATACTCACGCCATACGTTACCATACCATTCATACTCAAGTGTTACATCACTAACGACTTCTTCTGTTCCGTCTTCTTTCATTTTTACAACAGAAACAGCATCACCTAAGAATGCAGCCAAATCAAATGGTACGCCATCATACACTTTCTCTGCTTTGCCAAGCTTTTTCTCATCTACTTTGATAGTAAGTGCAGTTTCACCCATTTTCTCCACTGTAATAGGAGCTTTGTCGTTCAGAGATTCTGTTTCGCGTACTTTATGTACTTCTGTGATTTCTTTATCTGGATTCTCTGGGTCAGTCTTTTTGAATGTATAATCATTGATTACATATGTAACATCTGTATAATTAGATGAATATCTATGTAATGTTGCTGTCAGTTTATACTGCGCATTTTCTTTAAATGCCACACCGCTCCAGCTACTATATGAACGTTCATCCTCTTCTGTAATGGCATTACCCTCTGCATCTAAAGCAGTATAATAACCGCCATCCTTATCACAGTCATGATATACACCGGTTGTCTGAGGCACCATAACTGGATTGCCTTCTGCATCTGTCTTAGGATTGCCTTCTGCGTCTGTATCCTGTACCAGCATTGTCTCAAGAACAGAATAGTTAATATACCAGTCTTCACCTAAGAGTTCTGTGTCCATAGCTTCCCATGTTGTTCCTGAAAGCTTCTGAATAGATGCTGTATTATACTGTGTATCATAGAAATCCTCGAAGAACTCAGAAATCGTCTGACCTGTTAAGGCTTTATATGCTCCAGTCAGCGCTACCTTCACTGGCTGTTTCTCGATAACATAGTATACATTTGCTGTAGACGCACGGTATTCAGCTTTTTTAGCGTCTTTATAAGTAATCTCTAACTTATAAACACCTGCGTCGGATGGTACAGTATAGCCGTCTCCATTATACAAATACCAGTTTTCATCAAATGTATTCTCTTCGTCTTCACCGTATGGCTCGTTGGTAGCTTCTGAGAATGTATAATCTGTAATAGAATCGTTAGAGTTTTTATACCATCTATATTCGATTGCAGGGTCTGCATCTTTGACTACTTCACCATCAGCATTGACTACCTCAGCACCATCTTTTGTTTTTACAACAGCTTTCTTGTAATCTTCTTTGAGTGCATACAGTTTTTCTCCATCATATACTTCGGAGGATACATTTGTCAGACTGTCACCTTTGTTGCCACGAGCTTGTGTAATTGCTGTAATATCAATGGATGTTTCTATGCCTGCTGTCACTGTCAGTGCCGCTGCATACTGTGATAATACAGTTGCATAGTCTGTTGCAACATTGTAATTCAATGATGTTGTGTTAACTACAGCATTGATTGGCAGTTCGCTCATTATGTCCCCATCATAAGATGCTACATTTTTAGTACCGCCGAAGATAACACGATATTTCTTTGTGCTGTCTAAGAGTTCTCCATTGTTATCTACATAAGCTGTATTACCTGCATCATCCTTGCCTTCGTACTGTAGTACAAATACTGGCTCATATGGCTGTGTTTCATACACTTCAGCATAGGATGTTCCCCAAACTGTAGTTTTATCAACATCAATTGGGTTATTGATATCAGATGGCTTAAATACCTGATAATCAATCTGTGCGAGTACATCAGCTTCTGTCATCTCATCATAGAATACTGCGCCTTCTGTAAGTGTTGGTTTGATAATAACCTGCATTGGCTCAATCACAACTTCTACATCAGCATAAGATGCTGCGTATACGCCATCTAATCCTGCGTAGGATAATCTGTATACATAAGAGCCTACATTTGCAGGTTCTTCTTCCAGCTTAACCCATGCCCAGTCATTCTGTACGTTACCTTCTGCATCAACATATTCTCTATCACCAGTTAAAACATACCATTCTTCTACAAGCTGTGCACCTTCGATATCAGCAAAGATAGTTTCACCTTTATCGTCTGTACCGTTTGCATACTGTACCTTAGCAGTAAAATCTGTACCGCTAACTGGTTTTGCTACCTTTTCGCTTGTATAAGTATGTGTAATCTTACCTGCTTCCTTCCATGCGTCTGCTGGTGTTACATTGACATAGGATTTTACAAGGTTATTCATTACCACATCCTGGGCTGCCACTGCATCTACTACATAGTTATTAGCAGCTGCTGTTTTACCTGCTTCTGTAAAAGAAGCTACAAAATCCATCACATAATCGCCATTTTCTAACAGTACAGTGTCTGCTGCCAATGCTGTTTTTGTAGTATCAGCTGCTGCTCTAACACTAACTGTAATTGCGATATGAGAATCTTTGGATTCATCTACATCTTTTGTTGTAGGGTCATCTACTACATAGTTAAATGTTGCACCTGTAGCGTTTACTGCAGCACTTAGCACTTTGATATCTGCTACTTTTGTACCAGGTGTTACATCTTCTACGTAAGGTACTACATTTACTTTGGCTGGTGTAATTGTAAATGTTACACCACCTGCAATTTCAGCAGCCTTGTACATACCGTCTCTTGCTGCCAACTGTACAGTAAGCTTATATGTACCTGCATTAACAGGTGCTGCTGTACCTTCTGGTAAGTCAGTCAGTGCACCGTCTGCTCCTGCTACTTTCCATGCTACTGTAAGGTCTTCTGCAGCTGGTACTACTTCTTCCTCATCTACAGTTACCTTTACAGCATTCTTTAAAGCCTCAAGAGACACAAATACTTCTGTACCTGTGTATACTGCTGTCTTATCTTCTTCCTCTAAGTCCATAGAAAGTACAGTTGCAAGAGCAGCTTCACCTTCTGCTGCATCTGTTGCCATCACAGGAACTTCATCTACAGGTGTTGTTACTACTTCTTCCACAACTTCTGTAGTTGTCTCTTCTGTCATGCTTTCTTCTGTGACTTCGGAAGTTTCTTCTGTCGCTTCTTCAACAACTTCTGTTGTCTCTTCTGAAGCAACCACTTCTTCACTGCTCTGTTCCAGATTCACATCTGTTACTTCTGCAGCAAATGCTGTTGTTGGTATCATAGTAACTACCATAACAGCCGCTAACATCAGTGCTAAAATTCTTTTAGCCTGAAATAGCTTTTTGAACTCACTCATTTTTGTTTCCTCCTTTTATTATTTTTGGGCATAGTTCACCTACTATAATTAAACTATGTTACTTTAGTTTACCACATTGAAATCAGTTGTCAATGTTGAACCCCAAAAAATGATATGGCGTTGATTGACATAAAACGGAGTGGCAATCCACATGTTTGAATTGCCACTCCTTGATTAATTGGATAGATTTCTATAAAAAAAGCATCTCTTTTAACGATTCTAACAGATTAAATTTCATTGCTTTCCTTATAATCTTAAAAGAAATCGTCTTGCTTCCACCAAGTTCTTTATTCACTGCTGTAATGGTTGCTTTTGCTGTTCCAACGTTGATATTTTTGCTATAGCTAACAATATAATCTCCCGTTTTTGTCAGTTCATCATACGGCATTAGTACTGTTCCATCCGATTGTCTAACAACCACTTCCGGTTTAATCTCCTGACCCGTATAAGGTTGGTCTGGAATCTTATCTATGGTAAGTGTCGCGGCTTTTACTGCATACAATCGAAATGTGGTATCAAGTGTAATTGGCGTGTCATCCTCGTGATTTGTATCATAGAAGCTGTCATTTGTAATTGTTAGTCTTGCTGTTACCACAGTGCCTGCAATCATATCAGCCTTTAAGTCTTCGTCAGTTAATTCTCTTAGATTACCTATTGAATCTGCAATATAGTACTGGATATCCCGCTCGTAATCCTTACCGACAGTCAATTTTTTCTTCGTTGCAGTCTCAATAATCTGCATCTTTGGTTTTAATCGGGATATCTGAGTTGGCACAAGAGTGTCTTCCACAGTAAACGTGATGTTACTCTTGTTAGAGGCTGTCACAGTATAAGTATCCGTTATACTTTCTTCAAAGTTACCTTTTCCTCTTATCGTAATTGTTGCAACTGCTTCACCCAACTTCTTGTTATTCTGATACGTTACCGTATAATCCTTCTTCTCCACAAGCACATTCTCATGATATTTAATGCTCACATTCACCTTGGCACCTTGTTTTGTGTAAACTGCGCTGTCTCCAATGGTAACCATGTCCGGTGTCAGTTTGATTTTGTCAATTCGAAAGGCTACTGTCTTCTTACCCGTATATCCGCCCTTACCTGTAATTGTCACTGTAGCTGTCCCTGCATTGGTATTATTCTTATGGGTAAGTGTATAATCAATGCCTTCCATTAAGGTTTTCGCTTCTCCTGCTATTTGTATAGAAGTGTCCTTTACAACAAGAGTGTTCAAACCTTCTTTACCAATGTGAATCGCCCCGCCTGTATAATCATAGGATTCCTTAATGCCTTCTATCGTAATATCTTGTTTATTGATTGCCTTGCCTGTTGCTGTAATAACAAAGGTCTTCGTTCCATAGAAACCACTGCCTTCTTTGGCTGTAAATGTTATCGTATTCTTACCGATTACTAGTTCTTTCGGATATGTCATCGTATAATGTTCATCAAGCGTTAGTTCTTCCGTTACACCACTAGCAGTATATGTCAGCTTGAAAACCGGAGTCTTCTGCTGAAAATAATCTACTGTTGTCACATCTGCTTCTACCCGAGCCTTGCTCATCAGTCTTGTATCGGCTGACAGAATATGGTACTTAATCTTCTTCGTGCCTTGATAATTACCTTCACCCGTAATGGTTATCTCATGCGTCTGGGCAATGACGTTTCCTTCTGCATCTTTTATTATATCCGGCCACACAAAACGATAATCTTTTTTGACAGTATCCGTAGATGCTTTTAAACTTTTCTTACCATCCTTTACGATTATCTTAGGATGCTTTACATCGTTATTTTTAATATAGGTATACACATCCTTTACAGTCACGTCCTCAGAAGCCAAATCTTTTGGCTGAATCACGAATCGGATTACGTCACTATCCGCGTAGTTACCTTTTCCTTTGACTGTAACTGTCGCCGTCCCTGCATTTTTATTATCTGCATACGATAATGCATAATCTCGTTTCGTTAATAAATTCTCACCCTCATAAACTTCTACTACTGGCTTGATTGCTTTTCCCGTGTATACCCAGTTCTGACTCTGAATTGCCTGTTCGTTTATCCATAACCCTTCTTTTACTGCTGGGGCATCTGGCGTTACTGGGACATCTGGCTCGACTGGAGTATCTGGTTCTGGTTCCGGCTCTGGCTCCGGTTCTGGTTCTGGTGCTTCTAATATGTTTACATTTGGCGAAACAGTGATTGTTGTTGCTGTTGGTGGTGCTGCCAGCTGATACCAATTTGCACGTTCTCCAAGCAACGCCCACGCCAATACAGATGCAGCATCATAGCTTCCTGCTTCTGCCTGTGCAAGCTGTGCAGTTCCTTCTGCAGGATATGTCATACCTTCTGTATTGGTTATGGATAAAATGTCTGTTGTTTTGGTACTTCCATCACCCGTAAAATCTTTTAAAGTAATACTTTTGATTGTTTCTGCCGGTATTGTCTTTTTGCATATTGTAACAGGGATTTCTGTTGTTGCTGCATTCAAGTTATCTGTACCGGCAAATACTGCCCGAATCGCACTCGTTCCTACAGGAATCTTTCGTTCTGTCGTCTGATAGTGCAACACAGTATGTCCGTTTTTAGCAATCATGGAGCTGCCAAGCAAACTATCCTCATAGTAAAAATGAACATAATCAAACGTATCTGCTACTGCAGGAGTGTATGGGGCAATCTGCAATGCAAAAGTAATCTCCTGCTCATATTCTATGTCGCTAATGGTCTCTGTCGTAAATACCGGATTACCTTTTACTATACTAAATGGTATTTCTCTTGTCCCATGATAAGCCCCTATACCAACCAGCACAGCATTTGCTGTGTTTGTTCCAACGCTAATGTTATTTTCATATGTCACTTGATAATCCTGACCTTTGACAAGTTCCGTCTCTCCGTATCGCACAGCAAGCTCAGGCATTATCATGTTACCTGTATAAGCCTGTTCCGGAATGGTTTCAATCACAATGTCTTCACTTGCAATATCCACGCACTCTGCATCAACCTCTTCTGTAGAATCATAAAGCCAGACATTGATCTCTGCTTTGACCAATCCATTCTCTTGCAATGCCTTGACATCTGCTATCGTATTCAGGTTCTCTGTCATCTCTGAACAAAACAGAAATGTATAAGCACCTGTACTAGCCGGATTCGTATCATCTGCATAAAAATAATATTGTCCCGGTGCATCCTCAGAGCTTACCAACTGGATGCTATTTCCCCATGTAGTCTCCTCTAACGCATCCTCAGACTGCCAAAGTTCTGTCTTTACTCTGATAACATAATCGATATAATAAAGTCCCAAATACTCCACTGATGACGTCGTAAAAGCATTACCATTGCCATCCTTCCAGATAACACTACAATACGGCGCTTCTGCTGCTGGCTCAAAATTTTGTCCTATAATCTTACTGATATCAATTGCCGTAGGTGCATACAGAATGTCAATACTTTCTATCACTGGCTGATTTTCTTCATCATAAATCTCATAAATAGTCCAGCCGTTTGTTTCATATAGGAAATCGTACATCTCCGCCTTATCTTCTGGCAGTACAAAACCTGTCTCTGTATTCTCTGCATTTGGCGCTGTGATGTATTGTGTCTCCGATAGGTAGGTCCCTGGAAAATTACGGTTATCTGTATGGAATACTGTTGTTCCATCAACAGTTCCCTGCACAGTCAAAGAGCCATTTTCATTGAGTACGAGCACACCACGTTCATCCACCTGCACGCTTTCATCATATGCTCCGCCTGTAAAATTACCTGCTACAATCACATCCTGCACTTTATTCAAATCGAGACATGCCCCATTTTGTAATACAACATTTGCCAGATTGCCTTGCTGCAATTCCAAATGCGCTCCCGCATTCAACATCACCGTCCCTATTCCCGATACTGTTGTCCGGTATAGTGTAGTCTGTCTGGCAGTCAGTGTAGTAGCCGCATTACCATAAAATTTTATGTCTATAACGCTTCCTTCTCCACTCACTTCAATCTGCGCATTGCTGTTTGACTGTGTAACAACCCCATCTCTAACAATCGTCTTTGGGCTTATGTACAAAGATGCGGTTCCTGTATATGCAACTTTATTGTCTTCTCCAGCTTCATGGCTCATATAAATAGCCTTAAACATTGTCTTCGAATTTGCATTTTGAATAGTCAGAGAAGCGGCCGTCCCTATCGTTGTATTCTCAAATCCTCCTGCATACACACTTGGCAGCAATTCTTCCTCGGAGCCTCCAAATAATCCCAGGGAGCTGTCACCGCCACCCGGAAGATATGTCTCGACATTATCCAAAGTCAGACTATGTCCCGCCAAAAAGATTTCTCTATGTGGCACACTTCCCAACGCATCACTTGAGCTAAATGTTAGCTCAAGATTTTTAATAACAACTCCATCACCTGATATCTGAAGCGGACACCGACAGGTTAGACTGGCATCTGCCGTTGCTCCCTGAATCGTCGTACCCGCGGGTATCTCGACTGGATACATCTTACCAGTATTGTCTGCCTGATCTCCGATTGAAATCACACCACTTATCGTAATAAGACTCTGCTTCGCTGCTAGTGCCGCCTGTAGTTCTGTCTTATTAGTAACAATTACCCCTGTTTCCCCTGATGTCGTAGCTACTTCTTCTATGGTCGCAGCCTGTACTGTTCTAAGATTTGTTAACATCATCGGTTCGCATGCTGTTTGAAACAGCATCACTGTCAATAACAGGATTCCAATTCGCTTGATGGTCTTTCTGTATTTTGTAGTCATGGGTGCCCTCCTTTGGTTACGGTATAGCGTGGGTTTTGCAATATGTGAACGTCTTGTATGTTAAAAAATAGGCGCTTTGAAACGCCTATTTATTTATCTTATGTTCATATTATAACATGTTTTCTGCGAATGCTAAAGGAGAAAAGATATGTACAAGAGAAGGGGATACTTATATTATCTTACGCCGCTTCCTCTTCTTCCAGAATAGATTTGATTTTTTCTTTTATAATACGTGCGTTTTCTCCTGCCTGAATAGATAATACACCCTCTATAATAACTTCCATTACAAGGCTCTCTTGTTCGCTACTGTTCTCAAGCTTTCTACCCACTGGAATACAAATCCAATTCGCCATCACAGAACCATACAAAGTTGTGATTAGCGCAAGAGACATACCTGCACCAATCGCACCTGCATCTGTACCCATAGAACGCATCATATTAATTAGTCCAAGCAGGGTTCCAACCATTCCCCATGCTGGGCAATATGCTCCCAAATCATTCCAGAAACGTACTCGTTTCCGGTTTCTGTCTTCTTTATGCAACAACTCACTTTCCAGAATATCCCGCGTTAATTCTGGATCTGTACCATCTACAATCAGGCGAACTCCCTTTCCCATAAACTCATTAGTAATCTGTTTTATATAATCATCCAGACTAAGAAGTCCTTCCCTACGAGCTAGATTTGCCATCTCAATAATCTGCTCTGATACCTCTTCAGGATGAGCTGTCGGTTTTTGATATGCATAATAAATACTCTTCCATCCATCAAAAAAGTCTTCCAACGACTCCATTGATGCCAGCAGTGCAAATGATGCACCTCCCACAGTAACTATCAGGGATGGAATATGTACGAAATTAGCAAGTGTCCCTATTCCACCATTCGTAGCAATTCCAAATATAATTGCTGTCAAACACAAGATTAATCCTGTCATACCTGCTTTGTTCATGTAGTATGCCTCCTCTGTAACCTTATTTTAAACAGTGTAAATACTTATTAAAATAAGATTACCAAGAAGTTCCATAAAATACTATGCTACCCAGAGATAGTTTTTGGTGGCAATAAAGTAGTAACGTGTACAAATTAACAGTTTGACAAAGGAAAGCACTGACCCATTTTCTGAATCAGTGCCTCAATCTTTACATATGCTCGTTTAACACGTTTAATCTGTTAGTAAACATTTCTTTTTGAATATTATCCTTAAACCAACTTTCATCAATCTCTTTTATTTGATTTAAGCCTACTTCTTTGACAGCTTCAATAGCAGCTTCTTTTTGGCTCATCTTGTTTGATACCGTCAGACATTTTGCTCCTTCAATTGTATCATATGCCTGAAACGCTTTATTAAAATCCATTAAATCATATAAGCGGACTGGCTTGTTCGTCTTATTATCTATCAATACCCCCCAATTTCCCCAGTGCCTATCTGTATTGCCAATCAAATAATCTATAATGTTCATCATATAATAAGAATAAGCATCCAATTTTAAAATATACTGCATTTTGCCAATTTCATGATTCATACAGTAAATCTCAAAATGTTCCATCGGTACAATACTATACTCTAAAGAAGTTACTATTTTACTGACAGAAACCTTTTGTCCATCATAAAATTCTTCCTCATACTTTACCTGATTTAACTGAAAACATCTGCAAATCTTACTTGCTAATAATTCCTGTTCAACAGGTTCTTCTCCTCCATCTTTCATAAGATAAAATCCATCTTCTCTTCGTATCCATGCTTTGGGATAGCAGCCTTGTGTCGCAAGATCATCTGCAATCAAATGACTATTTTCTATCGTCATCTCTTTTCCTCTAAGTGAAACATCAACAAATGCTGATTTTAAATGATTTTGAAACAGATTTAATGTTGCAAAATCTTGACGTTCATAACTTTCTTTTGTCCAATAAATATCCATAAGCGACAAGCAATGATAAGACAAAGCAATATGTGCCCGGTCCCTATCGGTAGCTAACTGTGTAGCACCAATACTATTTAAAATCTCTTTTGCATATGCTCTGTCCAAAGTTAATACACGCGAAGCACACCAGTGATAAAAATTATCTAGATTTTGAACACGGATGTCTATATCATCTTCCATTGCCTGCTCCAAATACAGATTATATGGCATAAGCTTTTTCACGTATATTTTACAAATTCCATTCTTAGAAATACTGGCTACTTTACGGCTGCCATGCATAATATGATACTTGTTCCAATGATAAACTCTTTTCTTTCCAGTATCCCTCAAATTTATCGTCATTTCTTTTCCTCTTTTTTGAATACTTAATTCATCTTTCAAAATATCCACCTCGGATAGGTAGAACTAGTATGCTAATTATAGCATAGACCGCTTTAAAAGTCATTATTCGGATGGAATGGCTTTGTCTGTCGCACGATAGCCACGCCTATTCGCTTCCCTTCGGTCTGCTCATAGGCGGCTGTCTCTCGATACACTTCGCCACGCCTATTCGCTTCCCTCCGGTCTGCTCATAGGCGGCTGTCGCCGCATATAAAAAGACATAAAAATACCCAAGG